>JANLVM010000811.1:0-8406 GCA_031364015.1 Gemmatimonadaceae bacterium | reverse complement strand
CTGCGCCGTGGCCGAAGTCACGAACTGGGAGCCGGGATCGGTAATGGCCACGAACGGATGCGCGACCACCGCGATGTAGGCGCGAATCCATGGGTGTTGATCGTCGCGGACTTCCACCAAACCAGGCGTCGACGCCACGTCGGCTGTGGGCACCACCTGACCCGCATCGTTCAGCATGATGACCGCGCGCACCGTGGTGGCGCGCCCCACATCGACAAAGCGCAGCCGCGACGACATCGCGTCGCGTGATGTCACCTGCAGCGTCCCGCCCAACGCCATGCGTTGCACGCGCGGTTGAAGCTGGCATCGATCGAGAGTCAGCGATGCGCGGCGAGGTGCGTCGGGCATGGGCCCCCCAGTGACGCCTACCAGCCAGACCACCGCGTTCCCCACGCCACCATCCAGCGAGGGGGTCCGCGTTTCGGTGAATGGCTTGCAGACGCGCAGATCGTGCGTGGGGGAGACGACCGTGTCGCCAACAACGTTGTCCGCCGCTTCAACGCGACCACTTATCGCGCCGCGCAGTAGTCCGGCCGTGTCGCGTGTGCCCCGGTACGACGTGCCGTCGCCGACATTCGCGCGCAACAGCGAGAGCGCGACGCTATCGGGGGGTGATGCTCCCCGAGCGCGATCGGGCGACGCGTTGGCGGCGCGTCCCGAGTCGCTGGCCATGCGGCCGGTGGCAGCCGTGTCGGGCCGCCCGTCCTGACACGCCGTCATCGAGCCGACCGCCGTCACCAAGGCGGCCACGGTCACCACACGTACCACACGCGTCAACGCTTGAAAGCCGCTCATGTCAATTGCGCCGCGCGAAAGGCTGGTCGCACCGGGTCCGATGTCTCATGCGTCCCGCTCAGACGACTATCAGATCCTGCTGGATCACTCCCGGAGTAACGAGCAAGGCGTCCTCTCCCACAAAACAGTTCACTTCACTGCGCATGCCCACCTCACCCGGGAAGTAAATTCCTGGTTCGATAGAGAATCCCACCCCGGGGATCAAGAGCCGATCGTCGCGCGATTCGAGGTTGTCGATCTGCGGGCCCGATCCGTGAAGTTCACGCGCGTCGATGCTATGTCCCGTCCGGTGCCAAAACTGGGGTCCGAAGCCGCGTGCCGTAATCACCGCGCGCGCCGCGTCATCGGCCTCACCACCATGGACTGGTAATCCCGCCGCGACGCGCGTGCTGATAAGCGAGAGGGCCGCATCACGGGCGTCGCGCACCGATTCCCATATCGAAACGGCACGCGCCGACGGCGCGCCGAACGACGCCATCCACGTTTGATCGGCGTAGAGACCGCCGGCGACTTCGCGAGCCCATAAATCAATCAGCAACACGTCTCCGCGTTGGATCACCCGAGGCGCGGCGGCGGAAGGCTCATAGTGCGGATTCGCCGCGTTCTCCGACGCCGCAACGTCCGGCCCATGATCCGTCTCTAATCCGGCGCGTGCGAACGCGTCGAGAATTCGCTGCTGCAATTCGTGTTCAGCCACCGGCGTACCAGCGGTCACCATGGCACCAGCATAGGCGATCGCCTCAAACGCGATCGTGCGAATATGCTCAGCGGCGCGTTCATGCGACGCGCGCTGCGGCGCCGTCCACGTGGCATACACCTGTGAGACGAGCTCACCCGAACTCACCACCGTAGCACCGGTGGCGCGCACCATCTCCAGCACGCCCGCTGGTATCCGGTCGAGATACGGAATCGCGTCGCCAGCTGAGTACTCCATCGCAATCCGCTTACCGGCTACGAGCGCATGGAGTTCGCGTTCCAGATCACGCCAGCCACGGTACACGCGCCGAGGCCAGCCTGACGGCCACCGCGCCCACGGGCCGGGTTCGATCGCGTGCTGAATACCAATGGGGATACCCTCGCGCGGCACAAAGGCAAATACGCGACGCGACACCAAGCCCTCAAACCCCAGCATGCCATGCGCGATCGCGTTGGTGCCGCGAAAATCGTAAAGCAACCATCCATCGAGTCCCGCGTCGGCAATCAGACGCTGGAGGCGCGGAAGCATGTCAACGGTCAGCATAATGGACCACGAGGAAAAGGCAGTCGACTAGCGACGCCGCCACTCGGCGCGCCATTGACAGCGGGCGTCGCCGCGTGCGCGGCACAATACGTGCTCGACCGCGCCGTCCGCGTCGGCAAGCACATGCAACGATTCACGAAATGCCGCTTCGTAGAGACCGCATCCCGCGCCCCCCGGTGCGGCATCGACCGACACCGGCGCGGCGACGTCCAACAACAGGGCGCTCCCCTGACGCTCCAACGTGGCGTCCATGCAACGGCGAGCCACACGGCGAAGCTGTCGAAGGGCAATGGGGCGACCCCACATGGTCGGCAACGTCGTCGCCGCGCTGCGACTCGTCGATCCGATCGTGGAGATCGCCGCGCGCGCCCACAACCGACCGGCCTCCCGAAAAGTCAGATCGGCGTCCGGACGACGACCAATCAATCGCGCCAAGGCCCATACCTCGTCGAATGTCACCCGCTGTTGTCGACGAACCGCATCTTGATAGCGTCGTATCTGCTGTAACACCGTTTCGCTTAAGCCGAAGCGCTTATTGCGCAGTTCATGCACGAGCTCGGCATCGATTTCCGCTTCCGGCGTATCGATCGCCTTGACCGCTTCAAGCAGCGCCAGCGGCAGGCGTGCGTCCAGCGGCCCTCCCGCCAATGAAAGCGCGGGTACGCCGTGGGGCGTTGCCCGCGTCACGGAATCATCGATTAAGTGAGACACGTTGGGCGAAGCTAACGTGTCGCACGTCACTGATACAAGCGGGCTGGAAGAGTTTCCGCTCGGCGATACAATTCACGAAGGCCTATGCCGCCGTCCTTCTCGATCGTCTTCACGAGCGCCGCACCACTGTGGGTTGCGCTGGCGTTGGCCGCCACCGTCGCGGTGCTCGCGTGGCGCAGCGGCAGTCTTCGGGCCGATGGCGCCGTCGCCGCGTTCGCCATCGGTGTTATCGCAGTGCGCGTTCAGTGGGCGTGGGGCGCGTATCTGCTCGGTTGGTTTGTGCTGGCCAGCGCACTGTCGCGAGTTGGCCGCGCTCGCAAGGCAACCCGAACACGCGAAATCGTGCTGAAAGGCGACACGCGCGACGCCAGACAGGTGCTGGCGAACGGCGGCATTTTTGCAATCTGCGCACTGGTCGTACTGATAGCCGATGCCGTCGGCAGTATTGCCGATGCTCGCTCGACACCGTCGCCGCTCATGACACTGGCCACACTTGCCGCCGGAGGCGCTCTGGCGGCGTCCGGTGCCGACACGTGGTCCACCGAGATCGGGACCTTGTTGGGCGGCAATCCATGGTCGCTACGCCGCAGACAGCGCGTCACCCCGGGCACCTCGGGCGCCGTAACATGGAGTGGCACCATTGGAGGGGTCGTCGGCGCGGTGCTGCTGTCCGGCTTCGCGTGGAGCGTTTCCATGATTGCGTCGTCGATGGTGTTGCCGGTCGCACTGGGTGCGGTGGTCGGCGCCACCGTCGACACCCTGCTCGGCGCTTGGGTTCAGGAACGACGCCTGTGTTCCGTGTGCCAACAGTTCACCGAGCGCCTCGCCCATTGTGACGGCATGCCAACGCTGCACCAAGGCGGAATACCCCGACTGGACAACGACCTTGTCAATGTGGCGTGCTCGCTCACCGGTGCGGTTATGGCGGTCGCATTGGCAGCCTTTGGGCACGGGCGGGCGTGAGGACGCGTTAGCTTCATGATCATGCCGACCGAACCACTCCCACGTTCCACCCAACTGTTGGTCGTCGGCGGTGGTCCCGCCGGTGCCGCGACGGCGTGGTATTGTGCGCAGGCTGGTTTGGACGTCGTGCTCGTCGACCGCGCGCATTTTCCGCGTTCGAAACCCTGCGCCGAGTACGTGAGTCCCGAGGGCTCCAGAATTCTGGCGGCCATGGGTGCACTGGAAACACTTGAAGCGCAATCGGCCGTACTGACCGGCATGGTGGTGCACGCGCCATCGGGCGATCGAATCCATGGCGAGTTTGTCGCGCCGCACGGATTTCGTGGTTTTCGCGATCGGGGACTCGGCGTACGGCGTGAAGTGCTGGATACGGTGCTCATCGAGCGAGCACGAGCCAGCGGCGTGCGGGTATGCGAGGGAGTGAAAGTCGACGACGTGATTCGGGGTGAGCACGGCAGAGCTACGGGCATCCGTGTACGCACCGATGCGGGTGCGCGCGATATCGCCGCCCAGCTCATCATCGGCGCCGATGGATTGCGATCCATTGTGTCGAAACGTCTCGGACTCGCGCGATCGGCACGGTGGCCGCGACGCATTGCCATCGTGACGCATTATGGCGATGTCGCGGGAATGACCACGCTCGGTGAGATGCACGTCACGGTGAACGGGTATGTCGGCCTCGCCAACGTCGGGAACGGAGTGACCAACGTGGCACTGGTTGTTCCGGTAGCCAGCGCACGATTGATGGCCGGAGATCCGGCGACGTTTCTGAGCGCCTGGATCACCCAATGCGCCGCGCTGGCACCGCGCTTTGCCCATGCCGAACGCGTTTCGCCGGTGCGGTCGACCGGGCCGTTCGCGTCACGGGCGAAACGCCCATGGAGTCCTGGTGCGGCCCTCGTCGGCGACGCGGCCGATTTTTTCGATCCGTTTACCGGCGAAGGCATTTATGCCGCATTGCGTGGCGGTGAACTCCTGACACCGTTCGCCGTTGACGCCGTCCGGGCATGCTCGCGTGGTGACACCAACGCCGAGCAACGCGCCCTCCGCGCGTACGAGCGCGCTCGGCACGCCACGTTTGCCGGCAAGTGGCGCGTGGAACGCGTTATTGGAACGGCGGTCGCGATACCATCGGTGATGAACGGTGCTGCTCGCGTGCTGAAGGGCGATCGGGACCTTTCCGATCTGCTTATCGGCGTCACCGGCGATTTCATTCCCGCAAAGACCTTGTTGGCACCTCGCACACTGTGGCGCCTGGCCGGAGCGCTCGTCCGGAGCGCGGTCCACCCATCGTTGCCCGGTTCGTTGCGCCCGCGCCTGTCACCACCCGCGCCGCCACATGCCCGTTGACGCGGACCTCTTTCGCGACGTGCTCGGCCGCTTCGCCACCGGCGTCGCGATCGTCACGCTGCGCGATCACGAAGGCCGCGATCACGGGATGACGGTCAGCGCCTTCTCATCGCTGAGTCTCGATCCGCCGCTGGTGCTGGTGTGTATCGGGAACGACGCCACGATGTCATCGGCCATGCAATCGACCGAGTCATTTTCCGTGAATATTCTGAGTACGAGTCAGGAGGCATTGAGTCGGCGATTTGCGGACAAATTGGACGATCGCTTTCTCGATATCGCCGGCGCTCGGAGCGCGCAGGGCAACATGATTCTGGATGGCGCCGTTGGCACGCTCGACTGTCGCGTGGTCGCGCGACACCCCGCGGGCGATCATGTGATCGTGGTAGGTGCCGTACAAGCCGCGGCGGCGCACCATGAGTCGCCGCTGCTCTACTATCGCGGTGAGTACGCGCGGTTGCAGCGCTAACATGGTCTTCACGCCAGCGCGCCGCCGGGGACACGAGATCCTCGACGATCCCGCGAGTGATCCGGTGCTCGCCGAACGGTCGTTGCGCGATGTGGCGTTGGCCAATCTGCTGTTCGGCGGTCGTCAGGCGATCCTGCGCGAGGTGCGCGAGGTGTTGTCACACATCCCAGCGGGCTCACCGCTGCATCTGTTGGATATCGGGACCGGCATGGGCGACATCCCCCGAGCGGCGCAGCGCGTCGCCGCGCGCGACCATCGACCGCTGTCGACCATCGGTCTTGAACTCGCTCCGGCGCTGGCCCATGTCGCGCGTCGTGTGTGCACGCACGCCGTCGCCGGCAACGCGTTGGCGTTACCGTTCGCCGATGCCAGCATCGATATCGTCACCTGCTCGCAAGTCTTGCATCATTTCGAAGACCACACCGCCGAGTGTCTCTTGCGCGAGTGTACGCGCGTCGCGCGGCGAGCGGTCATCGTGGGGGACCTTCGACGTAGCTGGCTCGCCGTCGCCGGACTCTGGTCGTCATCGTTCGTTCTGGGCTTTCACCCCGTCAGCCGACACGATGGTGTCGTGTCGATCTTGCGCGGATACACGCGTACGGAATTGTCAACGCTCATTGCGCGTGCCACGGGTCATCGGGCCGCAGTCCGTCATGCGCTGGGGTGGCGTGTGACCGCCACCTGGTTTCCGGATATCCCCCTGTCATGACCGCCTCCGCCATGCGCCCGCCATACATACTGGGCCAGTTGCCGACCAATCGGGTGATGTCGACGACCGACGAACGAGTGGTGCGTGCACCGCTGGAGCGGGTGTTCGCCATCGCCAGCGAAGTCGAGCATTGGCCGGCTTACCTCTCGCACTATCGCTTTGTCCGCTTTCGGCACCGGACGTCTGATGGTGGCGGGTTAGTCGAGATGGCGGCCAATCGACCATTTGGTGTGTTCAACTGGCCCACATGGTGGTTATCGGAAATGGCGATCAATCGCGACGTTCCGTGGGTCCGGTATCGGCACGTGGGCGGCATCACGAAGGGAATGGATGTCGAATGGAATTTCACGGCAACGCCTGAGGGCACCTTGACGCGCATTGTTCACGTATGGAGCGGGCCGTTATGGCCGCTGGTTGGCACCCTCGCGGCGACGCAGGTGATCGGGCCGGTGTTCGTGCACGGCATTGCGTCGCGAACGCTTGAGGGATTGGCGCGGGTTGCGGAACAGGCGGCTGGGCACTCGACTGCGGTACGCGCATGATTGACCGTCCACGACAGAGCGCGTCGAATCGACGGCGCGTCGCCATCACGGGGATCGGCTGCGTGACACCACTCGGCATCGGCGTCGAAGCCCTGTGGGCCGGGCTGCGCGCTGAACGCTCGGTCGTGCGCGCCGCGACGCGATTTGATTCGTCAATCTTTCGCAGCCGCTGCGCCGCGGAAGTCGATGGTTTCGATGCCGAAGATTATCTCGATCCCCGGCGCGTCAAGCGACTCGACCGATTCGGTCAGTTTAGCGTCGTGAGCTCGATGTTGGCGCTCAAGGATTCTGGACTCGACCTCGCGTCCGAGAACCGCGAGCGTATCGGCGCCATGATGGGGACCGCACTTGGTGGCGTCGCCTACGCCGAAGAACAGGCCGCGCGTTTCATGCAGGGCGGACTGCGCAATGTCGACGCCACACTGGCGCTCGCGGTCTTCGGTGGCGCGTCGAGCTGCAATATTGCGATCGAGTTCGGGGTCTCCGGACCTAACTGCACGAACGCGATGAGCTGCGCCTCTGGCACGATCGCGATCGGCGACGCGTTCCGGCAAATTCGCGATGGGTACGCGGATGTCATGATTGCCGGCGGGAGTGAAGCGCCACTGGCAACGCTGTGCTTTGGCGCCTTCGCGTTGATTCGCGCCATGTCGACGCGCAATGACACGCCTGCGTTGGCGTCGCGACCGTTTGATCGCGACCGCGACGGATTCGTGATGGGCGAAGGGTCGGCCGTGCTCATACTCGAGGAATGGTCGCACGCGCTCGCACGCGGCGCACGGATTTATGGTGAACTCGCGGGCTTTGGGACCACGAATGACGCGTACCACATGACGGCACCATTGCCCGGGGGCGCGCAGGCCGCGCGCTGCATGCGCCAGGCGCTGGCGGATGCCGCGATTGCGCCCGGGCAGGTGGATTACATCAATGCGCACGGCAGTAGCACGCCCTTGAACGATCCCACGGAAACCGCCGCCATTCGCACGGTGTTTGGCGCCCACGCCGACCGCGTACCAGTATCAAGTACCAAGGGGTACTACGGTCATGCGCTCGGCGCGTCGGGAGCGTTCGAGGCGGCCATCGCGGCGCTCGTGCTGCAGCGAGGCTGGATCCCTCCAACGTTGAATCTGTCGTCACCCGATCCCGAGTGCGATTTAGACTATGTGCCGAACACCGGTCGCGATCTGGCCGCCCAGGTGGTGCTGAGCAACAGCTTCGGTTTCGGCGGGATCAACGCCAGCCTGGTGTTCCGACAGCCTTAGCGACAATACTGTTCAGTTAAGAAAAACGTGTAAGATTGGCGACTCACCCCCGCCGTGAGGTCGTATGGCTCGGACCGCCGCTGGATTGCCGACAGGCATTCGGCTGACGGATCATATCGGTCATCGCGCGTGATCTAAATCAAACAAGGTTGGAGGAGGGAGTTAAACTCCGCCCTCCAGCCTGAAAGCCCCCGTGGTATGGTCAAAAGACCCATAACTGAACAGTATTGGCCCTAGCGACGGTTGCTCCCCTCAACACCGTACACCTCCTGATATCGCCGCATACTGTGCCCGATAATTTCCATCGCCTTCTCGCTCTTCTCCCACCCGGTCACCTCAACCCGCTTGCCCTCGAGATCTTTGTAAAT
>JANLVM010000792.1:0-3892 GCA_031364015.1 Gemmatimonadaceae bacterium | reverse complement strand
CACCCGATTCCCGGATTCTCGAATGACTCGCCCGTCCTCTGGCCGGCGCACGTGGCGCATGTTCGCGCTCGTAGCCGCTGGCATCGTTACCGTCGGCATTACGACGCATCGTGTGCTCGCCTCAGATCACCAAGACACACCCGAAGTCGAACTCAACCCGCGTATGGACATCAACGACGTCTATGCGTTTCCTGGCGCTACGGCGGATCGCATTGCGATCGTCCTGACCACGTCGAGCCCGATTGCCGGGCAAAGCGCGTCGTTCGACCCGAACCTTTTGTATCAGATCAAGGTCGACAACACCGCCGACGCCGTCGAAGATCTCGTGTTCCAGATCACCTTTGACGAAGGCACTGGTGCCAACCAGAAGTACACGGTTCGCGGTCCAGTGGCGCCCACTATGCGGGGCATGAAGGCGACGCTCATTACCACCGGCAATGTCGTCACCGGCAACGTCGGGAGCATTGGTGGCTCCGCGACGGGTGTGCAGACCTTCGCTGGAATCCGCGCCGATCCATTCGTGATCGACCTTGAGCAGTTCTTCAACATCATTCCCGATCGTCGCCCAGCCACGGGTCCGCTCTCGGGACCGCCGACACCGACCGCCACGCAATTCCGGACGCCCGGCGTCGACTTTCTCCGTCCGTTCAACACCCTGGCCATTGCCATCGAGCTGCCTAAGTCACAGCTGGTCTCCAGCACCGACGCCGGCGCCAAGTTCGGTGTCTGGGGCACGATTAGCCGCTAATGCGCTCTCACCAACACACACCTCACACAGGAATCCTTTCCATGCGCTTCCCCTCATTCGCGCGCACTGCGAGCCTCGTGTTCGCTACCGCGCTGGCCCTGCCACTTTTGGCCGCCTGTTCGGACGACAAGAACGACAACGGTATGACCGGTCCGACCAGCACGCGTGTGTACACGCAGGCTGAACGACTTGGCAATCCCCTGGTTAGCGAAGTGTTTTTCATGAAGCGCGACCACGGCCTGCACAACGGTTCAGTGCCTGCGACCGACGTTGCCAACGGATTCGGCGACAAGATCAAGGCGTTTACCAATGCATTCAATCGTGGCCCGGCCATCGCCAACACCTTGGCGGCAGTTCTCGTCCCGGATATGCTGCTGGTGTTTCCAAACCGCGCGGGCAACACGGCGGGTTGGTTGAGCTGGGCACTCGCGAACGGATACGGCGGGCGCAAACTCAATGACGATGTGGTCGATGCGGGTCTGACCGCGATCTTCGGCAATCTGCTCGATCCGGCTGCGTCGGTCCTTCCTGGGCTGACGTCGGACAACATCAGCACGAGCGTTCGCAGCTATCCCACCGCGTTCCCGTATCTCGAGTCGGCGCGATGAACATGGACCACCCGTCCCGCGACACGCGATCAACTCGAACACTGAGTCGGCGCCGGTGGCTTCGCCCAGTGATCCTGGTGGCGATTGGCGTACTCGCGGTGGCGGGTGGTACCTGGTGGCGTGCGACGTTGGCACGTCACGCCGGGGTAGCAACCCTGCAAGTGCAGGAACCGGGATTCGCCGAGCTCGGGCAGCGTGACGATCAGATTCGCGTGTGGCACATCGCGCTCGCGGCGGACACCGGGAGTGCGCTCGTTCTTGGTCAACTCGCCGCGTTGCACATGCAGCGCGCGCGAGAGGGCGGTGGCTGGGAAGATTATCTGGCAGCCGAGTCGTACGCGCGGCATTCGCTGAGTCGGCGTATCAACCGCAACGGCGCGTCGGCGGTGACGTTGGTGAATGCGCTGTTGGCCCAGCACCGCTTCAAAGAGGCGCGCGATGTCGCGGTGGTGCTCGTTCGTCGCGAATGGGACATTCCCGAGTACCGCGCGTTAATGGGCGAAGTGGCGATGGAAGTGGGTGACGATGCACTTGCCGATGCCATGTTCCGGTCGGTATGGGAGCAGCGGACGCAACTGTCCATGGCACCCCGCGTCGCGCGATGGTTAGAGCTCACCAATCACATTCGTGAAGCGCGTCAATTGTTGCAGATCGCCAGCGACGAAGCGTTGAATCGACGCCATGTGGCCAGCGAGACCAAGGCGTGGTTTCTGCTTCGCGTTGGTGACCTGGAACTTCGCGCGGGCAACCTGCGTCGCGCCGAGAAGGCCTATCGTGACGGACTCCGGATTGAGCAGGGCGATCCGCGCCTGTTCGCGGCGATGGCTCGTCTCGCCATGGTGCACGGCAAGCCGCGGGATGCGATTGCCTGGGGCGAGCGGGCGATTGGGCTCCAGCTCGATCCGGCCACGCTGGGTTTGGTGGGAGACGCCTACGCCGCAGTGGGGAATCGTGCCAGGGCCGACGACTATTTCAAGACGCTCGAGGTGGCGGTCGCGACCGAGCCAGGCGCCTATCATCGTGCATGGAGTCTGTACCTGTTGGATCACGGACTGCGCGTCGACGAAGTGCTCGCAAAGGCCACCACGGAACTGCAAGACCGTCGTGATGTGTACGGCTACGACCTGATGGCGTGGGCGCTGCACAAGAATGGTCGCCACCAGGAAGCCGCGGTGATGATGCAACGCGCACTGCGCTTCGACACTCCCGATCCACTCCTGATTCGACACGCGCAAGCGATTGGCGCCTCTATCGCGCCACCGCGCGTCGCTGCACGATAGTCTGCATGTCTGAACTCTGGGCGTTTCTGCAACTTGGCTTCGGCCACATCGTCGCGTGGGATGCCGCCGACCATGTGTTGTTTCTGCTGGTGCTGGCCGCGATTTATCGTGGTCGCGATTGGCGCGCGGCGCTGTGGGTCGTTAGCGCGTTCACCGTGGGGCACTCCATCACGCTCGCGTTGGCCGTCACCGATGTACTCGTATTGCCCAGTGCGATCGTGGAGTTCCTGATTCCGGTCACCATCGTGGCGACCGGTATCGAGAATCTGGTGCTGCGCGAGCGAGCCGCATCGGGGCGACACTCGCGTCATCGGCCGCTGTTCGCCGGTCTGTTTGGACTGGTGCACGGCGCCGGGTTCGCGGGATATCTCAAAAGCCTGTTTGTCGAGAATCTCACCGTGCCGCTGTTCGGTTTTAACCTCGGCATCGAACTCGGCCAGTTGGTCGTACTGGCCATGGCGGCCGTGTTGTTCCTGGGGTTCGATGCGCTGCTGCGATCGGCGCCAAAATTCACGCGCGTTGGCGACGCGTATCGGACCCGCCTCGTGGTGGTTTCGGGCGTTGTGGTGCTGGTGGCCAGTGGGTGGGCCGTGGAGCGGTTGCCCCGATGAGACGCGTGAATACGTTGGGCGCAATGATCGTTGCCGTCTCCTCCCTCAGCGCGTCTTCGGCGGCGGCGCATCCGATTCACACGACCCTCACCGCGATCCGTGCCGAGCGCGGTGAGATTACGCTGACGGTCCGTACGTTCGCTGATGATTTCTCGGCGTCAGTCGCGACCCTTGCCGGTAAGAAACCGCCTGCTGATTGGTCGGTCCAGGATCCCGATGTCGCACGCTATCTGTCGACGCACGTGCGCGTTCTCGATGCGAGCGGGAAAGCACTGCCATTGCGGTCGTGCGGTATTCGCCGGGACCGCGACCTGTATTGGGTCTGCGTTCGCGTGGAGGGGGCTACCGACGTCCGTGGTCTGCGCGCGGAAAATAGCATGCTGACTGAGCGGCATGCAGATCAGGTCAACATCGTGCAGGTCAATGTCGGTGGTACGCGCAAGACCTTGCTGTTCACGAAGCAAACGCGCGCGCAGCCACTGTCGGAGTAGTCACGCCTTCGTTTTCACGGCGAAGGATGTGTTAGAACGCGAGTCCGAAGGAGATCGGGATGAACTGCGCTTTCGAGTATCCAAACACACCGGCGTTATAGGACGCCGTGCCCAAGCGTGCTTCCACGAATCCTTCGGTGCGACCCAAGCGGAA
>JANLVM010000290.1:0-8180 GCA_031364015.1 Gemmatimonadaceae bacterium | reverse complement strand
GAGGAGGTTTGGAATGCTGGACGGATTCGCGTACCAGTCGCCCCCGCCTTTGTATTGTAGTCGGGCGATCGCCAGTCGACCGGGGCCCCGCGCCACGGCCATGTGCGAGAACGGCACCGCCGCCAGTGCGGAGACAATCAGCGTCGCGCACAGCAGGATTGGACGGGAACGCTGGAGCAATGACCGCATCAGGTGTCGTGGGCGAGTCGGTAGGCGAGGTTGCGGCTGGCGCCCTGTTCATCCACCAGCCGTTGCACGATCTCGCGTGGCCTGACGCCTTCTGCGCGAAGCGCGTCGGCAGCCGCACGAAGCCCGTGTTCGGTTGGAACGACGACAGGCGCGCCGGCCAGCACGATCACAATTTCGCCGCGCGGCGGCGTCTCCTCGTAATACGCCGCAACTTCAAGAAGCGTTCCGCGGCGGAACTCTTCGTAATGTTTGGTCAGTTCCCGCGCCACCGCAACATGTCGGGGACCATCGGCTGCCTGAGCGAGGTCACGCAGCGTTTCGACGAGACGGTTGGCACTTTCAAAGATGACCACCGCGTTGGGGAGACGGGTCGCCTGATCCAGCTGGTCGCGGCGCTCGCCTCCCTTGCGGGCCAGAAAGCCCAGAATCGTGCAGGGGTGCGGCACGATGCCCGAGGCGACCAGGGCGGCCAGGGTGGATGAGGCGCCGGGAATTGGAATGACCCTGATTCCGGCCTCGACTGCCGCGAAAACAAGCCGAGCCCCAGGGTCGGAGACCAGCGGCGTACCGGCGTCGGAAATGAGGGCGAGCGGCTCACCGGCTCGGAGGCGATCGAGTAATCGGGGGGTGGCCTGCGCCTCGTTGTGCTCGTGCAGCGCCAGCGTAGGGGTTCGAATACCGTAGCGCTGCAGGAGAATGTGGGCATGCCGGGTGTCCTCACAGCACACCGCCGCGACCCCCTTGAGTACCGCCAAGGCGCGGATGGTGATATCGCCCAAGTGACCAATGGGTGTACTTACAACGTAAAGCGCCCCGGCCGCGACCGCGCCAGGGAGTAGCGTCGCCGCCCGGTCCGCCAATTCGACCGCGAGGTCGGATGGCGAACCGGGGACGTCGCTGTCGTGCGTCAGACGTGCTCCTTGAACTTCGCTTCCAGCGCCGGGCGCGGTACGGCACCGACCACCTGGTCTACCAATTTCCCGTCCTTGAAGAACAGGATCGTCGGAATCGAACGCACGTTGAAGCGCGTCGCGGTTTTCTGATTGTTGTCTACGTCGAGCTTGGCCACCTTGGCTTTACCGGCGTAATCCGTCGCCAACTGCTCGACGATCGGACCGATCATGCGGCAGGGCGCGCACCACGTCGCCCAAAAATCCACGACGGCAAGACCCTGATGATTCTCGATCTCGGTCGCAAAGTTGTCGTCACCTACTTCCATCGCGTTAGCCATCGTGTGCTCCATTCGGTGCGACGGTCTCACAGACTCGTTCGCACCAGTCGTCAGGATTAGTATTCGGGTTCGTCTCACGCCCCCACGACATGACCGATTCCCTTCGCCGCGGTACGCGTATCGCCCATATCGGGATCGCCACGCATGCCCTCGACGCGTTACTGCCGTTTTACCGTGATGTCCTCGGTATGCCCGAGGTCCCGCTCGACGACGCCGATGGCGCCGCTATCGCGGGCGTGGCTGCCGGAGAATCGCTGGTTGAACTTCTCGAAGCCAAGTCGGCTGACTCGCCCATCGGAAAGTTCGTGGCCAAACGCGGCCCAGGCATCCATCACGTGTGCTTCGCCGTGGACGACCTCGACGAGACGCTTGCGCGCTGCCGAACTGCCGGACTGCGGCTCATCGACGAGACGCCGCGCCTTGGCGCTGAAGGCAAACGGATAGCCTTCCTGCATCCCAGTGCGACCGGCGGTGTTCTCGTCGAGCTATCGGAATACTAGTCCGGTTGTCCAGCCCCAGGTTCCCGGCGGCTGCCAGAGCGCCGTTTACCGGCAGAAGTCCTTGACCCCGTCCAGTCTGATATCCTCGACGAACCATCGCGCTCCCTGCCCGACGACGGTCGTGAAGGTCGACCGGCCGGTGAGCTGCTTCTGTTGGAGGTTGACAATATGCTCCTGGCGACCACCGGTAATCATTCGCGCCTGGTCCTCGGCAAACTGAAATTTGTCGTGTGCCAACATGCATTGGATGACAATGAGCCGTTTTTCGAGCTCGTCGCGTTTGATGTGCGCGGCGGTCGGCTCTTTTTCGTTGCCCCACACGGCCGACATCCCGCGCAAGTCCTGGCCGCGCACGGCGGCCAGAAATGCTTCGACTGCGGCTCGCGAGGTGGGGGCACCGGCCTGACCGGCACTGGGAGCGTCTAGCCGAGCGGTCGTCGCCGCGCCTGTTGCGGGAGAGATCGTGGTATCCACGACCTTCCTGGTACACGCGACCGACGCCACCAGTGTCGCCAGCAGAATGCCCTTTCGGACAGTGAATCGTTCCACGAGTGCCTCCATGCACGTTATCGTACCAAGCATCGACTCGAGAGAAGTGTAGCGTCCGCCAACTCCGTCTGCCCATGTCGACTGTTTCCGCCCGCTTTCAACAATGACGCGTCCTTATCAGCGACTGTACGTCAACATCGATCACGTCGCCACTGTTCGGCAGGCGCGCCACAGTGCTGCGCCCGACCCCGTCGCCGCGGCGGTACTGTGCGAACAGGCCGGCGCCGACGGGATCACCGCGCACCTTCGCGAGGATCGTCGTCACATTCAGGACGACGACGTTCTCAGGCTGGCCGCAACTATCACAACGGTGCTCAATCTGGAATGTGCGGCCACCGACGAGATGATCTCGTTGGCGGAGCAGATCTCCCCGTTCGCCGTCACGCTGGTACCCGAACGTCGCGAAGAAGTCACGACCGAGGGCGGACTCGATGTGATCCGAGAGGGCAGCGGACTGCGACGGGCGCTTGAGCGTCTGAAACGTGCAGGGGTGAAGAGCAGTCTGTTCATCAACGCCGACCCGGACGCCGTCCGGCGCTCGGCCGACCTTGGAGCCGACGCGATCGAGCTCCACACGGGCCCGTACGCGCATGCCGCGTCCGATCCGCGCACCCTCAACGCGTTGGCCGAAAGCGCGGCGCTTGGTGTGGCGTTGGGTCTCAAGGTGCATGCAGGGCATGGGCTCTCACTGCACAACGTGGCCCGGGTAGCGGAAATCCCCGAGATCGAGGAGCTCAATATCGGGCACTCGATCGTGGGGCGGGCGCTGTTCGTGGGAATTGGGGATGCAGTCCGGGAGATCCGGCGCGAAATGGACCGTGCGAGGACGGAGAGACGATGAGCGCACCACAGGCCCTGATCGAGTTTTTTCAGAAAGAGGCGACGGAGTATCTCGATCGCCTTGACCAGTTGTTGAGTCACGCGGAGACGGTGACGCCGGATGCCGCCACGTTTCTCACGCACGCGCGCGCACTGCGTGGCAGCGCGACCATGACGCGACTGGACGGACTGCCCGATCTCGCGTCGACCATCGAACGCATTGCCACCGGTCTTCGTGACGGCGAACTGCGTTGGGATCAACGCCTCCACTTCGCCGTGCATGGTGCCCTCGTAGAACTGCGTGCCCTGGTGCAGCGCGCGCAGTCATGGGGCGAGGCGGAACAGCGACGGAGTCGCACGCAGTCGGTGGCACTCGCGGCAGTGGCAGCCGGTTATTTGGCAACCTCGGCGCCACCGGCGTCGCCGGCCAGTCAGGTGATTCCCATCTCCCGTTTCTTTCCGGAGGATGGTCTCCCGGCGATTCTGCAGCGCAATCCAGAACCACCCATCACGCTCGCGCAGCGTTTTCGCAACGATATCGCCGCCGCCGCAGATGGCGTCGCACGCGAAGGGCAAGCGCTGGCAACCAGCGCGTCGGGACCGTCGCAACTCGCGCTGTCCGATGGGCTGCGTCGCGGCCTGCTGGGACTGAGTGATGTGGCCGAGAGCTACGGGGCCGCCAGCATTTCCACGCTCGCGACGAAGATGGCTCGCGCGCCGTTGGCGAACAGCACCGAACGCGCGGCGGTGCAGGGATTTGCGCATCTGATGATGGATCGCGAACTCAGTGATGCCGAACTGGCGGCGAAGGTCAAGGATGCCACGATCACCTGGGTCGGCGCCCCCCCCCCCGAGACGCCACACATCGTTCCCATCGAGTCGCTGCTCTATCGAGGACACTCGGCGATTACGCGCGCGCGCAACGTGCGTGACGAATTGAAAGTGTTGTGGAATCGCGGCTCGCTGGCGGAACCCTCAGCGCACGCGTTGTTCGAAGAGTTGAGCGACCTCCTCGATCTGGCGGTGACCACGTGATCGTTTCGTGAAGCTCGACTGGAAGAGCGCCCTGGGCATTGCCTTAAGCGCCGGTCTGCTGTGGTGGACGTTGCGCGGCGTATCACTGATGGCGGTGTGGGACGTGTTGCGACATTCGAACTGGCTGCTGTTCGCCGTGTGCACGATCGTCGCCACCAGCATCTTTCCGCTCCGGGCGCGGCGCTGGCGCACGATTCTCGAGCCCGTCGCTGGGCCAATTGCCTTCGGCCCGTTGTGGCGCAGCACGGCGATCGGGATGATGATGAACAACATCTTCCCGTTGCGCGCCGGAGAGTTTGCGCGCGCGTTCTCCCTCACTCGCGAGGTCCCGCGCGTGCCGATCACCACGGCACTCGGTTCGCTTGCGGTGGATCGCATTTTCGACGCGATCGTGCTGTTAGCAATGATGTTCGGCGCAATGCTCGATCCGGCGTTTCCGGCTGATGTCACGCTGGTTGGGCGTACAGTACCGCAACTGGCCGCCGGCGGCATCGGGCTGGTGGTGGCGCTGCTGATGGTGTGCTATGCGATGGTGCTCCAGCATGCACGGGTCATGCAGATGGTGAGCTGGATTGCGCGCCACCTCGTGCCGAAGCACGAAGCGATGCTGGTGCGATTTGTGGAACATGGCGTGGGCGGTCTGGCGGTGCTGAAGGATTCGCGCCGATTCCTGGCGGTCCTCTGGTGGGCCGCAGCGCACTGGCTGGTGCACGCCATCGGTTTGTACCTCGGGTTCCTCGCCGTTGGACTCACGGTGCCCTTCTCCGCCGCACTCTTTCTGCAGGGCGTGCTCGGTATCGGGGTGGCCGTACCGAGTTCCCCGGGATTCTTCGGAGTGTTCGAACTCGCCGCGACGATCGGCCTGGCGGTGTACGGTGTGCCACCGGCGCTCGCCGTAAGCTGGGCGATTGGCTACCATCTGCTCACGTTCCTCCCGATCACCGTGTTCGGTGCGGTGTATTTCGCCAGACTCGGACTGAGCGTAGGTGGCGTGGCGACTGCCAAAGAGACACCGCCCGCGTGAGCGCGTTGACACGGACAGAACAGGCGCACGCGAAGATCAATCTCGTGCTGCGCATTCTCGCGCGCGAAGCGAGTGGCTATCACGGTATCGAGACGTTGTTTCAGCGACTCGCGTTGCACGATGTCGTCACCGTGAGCGCCGGCGGGAGTGCACGCACATTGGCGTGCCACGGTCCCGCCATGCCCGCCTCAGGCCTCGGCGCCTCCGAGGACAACCTCGCGTGGCGCGCTGCGGAGCTCTACGCGAGGGAATCGTGCTGGGAACCGGGTTGGTCGATCACGATTGACAAGCAGATTCCAGTGGGCGGCGGGTTGGGTGGTGGCAGCGCGGATGCAGCGGCGGTGCTACGCGCATTGGAAGTGATGAGTCCCACTCCGCTCGGCGCAGCGCGTTTGCTGGAGCTCGGCGGCCTGCTGGGAGCCGACGTGCCCTTTCTGATCACCGACGCGTCGCGCGCGTGGGCATGGGGGCGCGGCGACCGCATGGTGGTGCTGCCGCCGCTGCCACCGGTGCCGATTGCACTGTTCACGTTCACCGACGGGGTGAATACGGGTGAGGCGTACGGTGCGATTGCGGCGCTGCGGGAGGCCACAGGCGAACCGGTCACCGCGCGCTCGTACGCCGATGACGCGTTCGCGACGTGGGAGCGCATCGCCGCGATCGCCGAGAACGATTTTGAGCGCGTTGTTCCGGCTATGCACGCGGGTGTGGCGGAGGTCCTACCGCAGGTCAAACTGCAAGCCCAACACCTCCGCGAACGCGGCGTGCAGAGTTTTGCCATGTTGAGCGGAAGC
This sequence comes from Gemmatimonadaceae bacterium, assembly GCA_031364015.1. Taxonomy (GTDB): domain Bacteria; phylum Gemmatimonadota; class Gemmatimonadetes; order Gemmatimonadales; family Gemmatimonadaceae; genus Gemmatimonas. The sequence continues at coordinate 2,039 of JANLVM010000290.1, read as the reverse complement.
GGCGCGACCTGTTTCCTGGTGCTGCCTGATGTCGGCCGTATCGAACCTTCGCTCCACTGGCAGACCGTCCTCACGCACACGACCTAGCCCCCGCCGTGACCCTCCGACTTCCGCATCCGCTGGTATTACTCCTTGGCGGAGTCGCAATCGCGGCACTGCTGACGTGGATTCTTCCCGCCGGCGCCTATGAGCGGCGCACGGATGCAGCGACCGGACGCGAAGTCGTGGTCGCTGGCACGTACGCACCTGTACCCGCCGCACCGGTCGGGCCAATGGCTGCGGTGCTATCGGTCCCTCGTGGTTTTGTCGCCGGCGCCGACGTGATTCTGACGGTGTTGTTCGTCGGCGGCGCGTTCGCGCTCCTCGATGCGACGGGCGCATTGTCACGACTCGTTGGCGCGCTCGTCGGACGCACCCGACAACCGAATCTGGTGGTGATCGCGGTAAGCCTCGCGTTTGCCACACTCGGCGCGCTCGAGAACATGCAAGAAGAAATCATTGCGCTCATTCCGGTGCTGCTCGTGTTAAGTCGAGGACTGGGGTTCGGCGCGATTACCGCATTAGCGATGAGTGTTGGAGCTGCGGCTGTCGGTTCGGCGTTTGGTCCGACGAATCCGTACCAGACCGGTATTGCGCTACGCTTCGCGGAGCTCCCGCCGCTCACCATGCCGGCGCTACGATTCAGTCTGCTTGGCGCGGCCATCACGGTGTGGATTGTTTGGACGCTTTGGATGACGAAGCGCGACGATGTGCGGCCCGACGTCACAACTCCGGCGACGACGCCGGCGACAGGTCGCGACGTCGTAATGCTGGCGCTGGTCGTGCTGCCGTTCGTGCCATACGTGATTGGGGTGATGCGTTACGACTGGGGCTTCAACGAACTGTCCGCCATGTTTCTCGTGGTCGGCTTTGCCGTAGGACTCGTGTCCGGACGCGGCGTCTCGGCCACCGCCGTCGCATTTCTTGAAGGGATGCAAGGGATGCTTGCCGCGTCGCTGTTTATTGGTGTGGCGCGGGCGATGAGCGTGGTACTCACGGATGGGCATGTGATGGACACCATCGTATACGGACTGGCGACACCGCTGGCGAACGCTCCGGGAATCGCGGCGGGCTTGCTCATGATCCCGATGCAGGCACTGATTCACGTGCCGGTCCCGTCGGTCAGTGGGCAGGCAGTCCTCACCATGCCGCTCATGGCGCCGCTGGCCGATCTCTCCGGCATCTCGCGCGATGCGGCCGTCATCGCGTATCAGACGGGCGCGGGGTTGACGGATTTGCTGACTCCGACCAACGGTGCGCTCTTGGCCACGCTGCTGGGCGCACGCGTCGACTTTTCGCGATGGCTGCGGTTTGCGATTCCCGGCGTGTTGCTAGTGGCGATTGTCGGGGTAATTGGAGTGGTACTGGCGGCGTAACCCGCTCCTAACGTACAACACGACTGACGACCCACCATCCATGACCTCTTTTTTCAGCCGCTTGGCATCGTTCGTGACCGGAGACGAAGCGCCCATTTCACACGGCGAGCAATTCACTATTCACGGCGTGCCGGTGGTGGTGAACAATACGCGCCCGGACATCGCGACCGCCGACGTCGTGGAACGACTCACCGAGGCGCTCGGGTTGATCGCCGCGCATCAGCCGTGGCGACTGCGGCACCTACGGCGCGACGTCCAGGCCATTCGCGTCGAACGCTTCGCCTGTCGCGGCGCCTATCTACCGGGCGAGCGCGTGATCATCACGGAACTCACCTTTCTGGCGCGTCGCGATATCTCGGCGGCGCCGGTCGCCTCGTCTATCGTACATGAAAGTATCCATGCGCGGGTGAACGCCATGGGTGCGCATCACGAGGGAGAGGACATGGCGCGCGAAGAACGACTCTGTCGTCGCGCCGAGTTAGCGTTTGGGCGAGCGCTACCAGAAGCACTCGGCGCGCCCGTCGTGGAGCGCGCACTGGCCAGCCTGGCGCTGGAAGATCGCGACGTAGCGCCCACCGTGGATTGGCAAGAAGCACAACGGCGACAGGACGCCGCTGATCGGGC
>JANLVM010000763.1:0-1845 GCA_031364015.1 Gemmatimonadaceae bacterium | reverse complement strand
CGTGGGCACACCGTTCATTTTCAACGGGTATGAGCAAAACTCGCAGTGGTTTGACCCGCAGAACCCTTTGCGCCAGGTCGATCACGAAGCGGACCAGTCGGTGATCCAGGTGTCGTCGTTGGAAGGCTATGGCGCGCCTATCATGGACCTGGGGCACCTGTTCATGGGTAGCCGCTTCAACGCCGTCGTCGGCACGATGAAGAATTTCATTCCCGAACGCATGGTCCGCGCCACCGGCACGATGATGAGCATGAATATCGACGACGGCGACATATTTATCGGCGAGTTCGACAGTGGCGCGATCGGGTCGATCCAGACGAGCTTCGTCACAGTGGGGAACTACCCGGGTCTCGAAGCGCGGGTGTACGGCAGCAAGGGCGCGCTTATCTGTCGGCTGGTCGAGGAAAACGGCGTGTGCGAGTCACTCAAGGCTGCGACCGGCGATCAGGTAGAGTTCCGCGAACTTGAAATTCCCGCACGATTCTATCCGCCGGGTGGATCGAAAACCGAGTCATGGCGTTCCTTGTTTTATGCGAATCTGGTGCACTCATTCATTTCAGAGATCCTGAGTGGCAGCACGGAGAATGCCGGCAACTTCGAAGATGGCGCACACGTGCAGGAACTGATTAACGCCGTGGAACAGTCGTTTCGCGAGCGGCGCTGGGTGTCGATTCCGCTGGCGGAAGGAGCGACCCCCTGAGCGTTCTGTCGACCACGGGCGCGGATGCCTCAACCGCACTCGACGCGTTCTTCGCGCAGTATTACTCGCGCCATCCGGTGACGGCCACCTTCACCGGTGTGCACGAGCACGATCACCGACTGCCGGATTGGTCGCGCAGCGGTTGCGACGCCGATCTCGCGGAGATGCGATCGTTGCACGCGAGGCTCGCGGTCGAACATCCGCTCCCTGTTGGCGGACTTGCGGCGCTGCGCACCGATGCCGTGGCCTTGGACGCTGAGCTGGCGCGGGCGAATCTCGACGTGCGTATGGCCGAATCGGAGAGCGCGCATTTCCGCGATCAGAATCCGGCCCTGTGGACAGGTGAAGCGATCTTTGGGTGCGTGTCGCTGATGATCCGACCGTTTGCGTCGATCGAGGAACGACTTCCCGCGCTTCGTGCACGTTTGGCCGCGATCCCCGCGTTTCTGGCTGACATGCGCTCAGGTATCCAGGGGCCGGTGCCGGTATTGTGGAAGCAACGCGCGTTGCGAGAGTGCGTCGCGGCAGAGCAGCTGTTTGATGATGGGCTAACGCAATGGCTCACGTCGCACGATCGGTCGGCAGATCGGCATTCGGTCAACCCGGTGAGCACGTCGCCTTCCCATATCGCTGGGGTTCATGCGGCGGCCGCGGAAGCGCGGAGTGCGTTCGCCGCCAGTGTTGAGTGGCTGGAGGCGTGCAGCGACGCAGATGCGTCGTCGCTGTCGTGCGGTGAACCGTTGTTGATCACGCTGCTGCGGCGCGGGCATTTTTGCCAGGAAGCGCCACGCGCATTGTTGGCGCGGGCCGAAGCGCACTTGGCCTCCAGTGCTGAGGAGCTATTGCGCGACGTGGGCGCTCCGTACGATGGAACGTGGGCTGCGGTGCAAGCTGCCATTGCCGCCGATCGTCCAACCGTCGGAGAGTATTACGGCACCTTCGACCGTCGGTGGCGTGAGATTCGCGATGCCGTCGTCTCGCACGACCTGGTCACCTGGCCCAACTGGCCCATTCGCTACGTACCGATTCCCCTGTGGGCCCGTGCGGTATCGCCCGCGCTCTACTGGCTGTTCTATCGATCGCCCGCGCCATTCGATCGGTACGAGGTGCACGACTACGTGGTGACGCCCATCGATCAATCGATG
>JANLVM010000749.1:0-5745 GCA_031364015.1 Gemmatimonadaceae bacterium | reverse complement strand
GCCAGACGCTCGACCATGCCACGCTCACCAGTGAAGGCATGTCGCTGGGAACGCCGGCGTACATGGCCCCCGAGCAGGCCACGGGCGATGGCCACATCGATCACCGCGCCGATGTGTACGCCGTTGGGGCGATGCTGTACGAGATGGTCGCCGGTACGTCGGCGTTTGCAGGGACGTGGCAGCAGATCGTGATGGAAAAGGTCGCGAAAGACGCGCCGTCGCTCGCATTGCGTTGTCCCAGTGCGTCGCCCGCACTCGTGCAGCTCGTGGCGCGTTGTCTCGCCCGGGATGCAACAGTGCGCCCGCAGACGGCCGAACAGCTGCTGCAGGAACTTCGTGCACTCGCCACACCATCTGCGGTGTCATCGCGCAGTCGCACGACGATGCTCGTGGGCGCCGTCGCCCTCGCCGCCGTTGCCGTGTCCACCATGTTGTACCTGCGTGACCGTCGCGCCAACTGGGTTCACGTCACGGCGATCCCCACCATCGACCGACTGGTCGAGGCCGACCAGCTCGACTCGGCGTTCGCCGTGGCGGTTGACGCGGCCAGGCGAGCGCCTGACGACTCGACACTGAATGCGCGGTGGTCCCTGATTTCGCAGACGCAGTCGTTCCTGAGCGAGCCCGCCGGCGCCGAGGTGACACGCGCGTCGTTGGACGACACGACGCACTGGATACCCATTGGCACAACGCCAACAGCGCGCGTGCGCATCCCGAAGAATGCGTGGTTTTATCGCTACGCGAAGCCCGGGTACCGCGCGGTCACCGTCATGGGCGCTCGGCTCGGAGGGAGTTACGTGCCGATTCCCAGTCCCATTCCGCTACGTCGCCTGGCCGATCCCGATTCCGATATGGTGCTGTTGCGCGGTACGCGACTGGTGGGGACGTTCTACGGCTTGTCGGTGCGCGACACCTTCAACCTTGCAGACTTCCTCATGGACACGCGTGAGGTGACGAACCGCCAGTACAAGGCGTTCGTCGACGCGGGCGGTTATACGAATCGCGCGTGGTGGGATTCGGTCATTGTGCGCGAGGGCCGACCTCTGGCGTGGGAGGCGGCGATGGAGCGGTTCGTCGATCGCACGGGACGACCGGGCCCCGCGTCGTGGGAGGGCGGTGCGCCACCGCACGAGGCCGATGACATGCCGGTAGGCAGTGTGAGTTGGTACGAGGCGCGCGCCTTCGCGCGATTCGCGCGCAAGGATCTGCCCACCGTGCACGAGTGGAACGCAGCGGCCATCCCCGAGGCGGCGCGCTGGGTCGTTCCGCACGGTCGGTATGACGCGGCGGGTCCGGTGCGCGGCGGCACGTCACGTGGCGTAAGCCCTCGCGGTGTGTACGACATGGCTGGCAATGTCCGCGAATGGACCGTAAACGCGCGCGAACCCGGCAGCCGCTACATCCTTGGTGGCGGCTGGAGCGATCCACAGTACTTGTTCTCGGAGATCTACACGCAGCCCGAATTCGATCGGTCGCCGATCAATGGTATTCGTCTCGTTCGCCGAGTCAGCGAGTCGAAGGATCTCGCGCGCGCGAGTGCGCCCATTCCGGGCCTCACTCGAAATTTCTTGACCGTGCGCCCGGTGGATGACGCGACCTATCGCGGCTTTCTGGCATTGTACGACTACGACCGGACGCCACTCAATGCGAAGGTCGTCTCGCGCGACTCGAGCGCCGCCGACTGGATACGCGAAGACATCGAGTTTGACGTACCGGGCGGTAGCGCGCGCATGCTGGCCGTGCTGTTCCTGCCGAAGCGCGCCTCCGTGCCGTTTCAAACAGTGGTACTGTGGCCCGCGTCGGACGCGCTGCTCTTGCGCGATCCTCGAAACCTGTCGATGACGTTTGTGGACTATCTCGTTCGCAGTGGGCGCGCCTTGCTGTACCCGATTTACGAACACACGTATGGACGTGGCAGCGCGATTGGTGCGGACCAGCCCGACGGCACCATCGCGCACCGCGACCAGATGTTGCGATGGGCGCGCGAGATGCGACGGTCGATCGACTATATCACCACGCGATCGGACATCGATACCACGCGGCTGGCGTACGTGGGCAGCAGCTGGGGCGGACGATTGGCTGGCGTGATGCTGGCCATTGAGCCGCGATTTCGCGCCGCCGTGCTGAATGTGCCGGGGCTCTCGATGGCGCCGCTGCGTCCGGAGGAAGATGCCGTGAACTTTTTGCCGCGCGTGCGTATGCCAGTGCTCATGCTCAGCGGGAAGTTCGACAGTGTCTTCCCCTATGAAGTGTCGCAGAAGCCCTTCTTCCAGCTGTTGGGCACACCGGCGGGCATGAAGAAGCGGGTGGTGTTTGACGGGGGACATTTTCTGCCGCGCCCGATGATGGTGCGGGAATCGCTCGACTGGCTCGACCAGTATCTCGGACCGGTGAAGCGGTAGCGCGGGCCCTATGTACGACAACTCCACCGACGCAAAAGATTCGCTACGCGCTTGCTTTCATTGCCAGCGCCAGATCTTCGTGTTCAAACGCGGAGTGCATACGATCAACCTCGGACGCAGCGAGTCCGAATCGTGCTGCGACAACTCTCCACTGGGCCACCGCCGTACCGACAGCGGCGGCGATGCCTCGCGCCTCCGTCGCGTTGAGACCAAACATCGGTGCCACCTCGAACGCGATCTCCATGGACGCCGTGGGGTCTCCATCGAGTCCTATCGCGGTCGAGAGGACGCGATCCTTGATATCCGTTGGCACCGGGTTCACGTCGAAGACCGGTGAAAGTCGCCATCCGGGAGTGCCAGTGTAGAGAAAGCCGTGATTCCGAAGGTGATCGTCTGTGTTCGAAATGAGCACCGAGAACACGATGCGACGCCAGAGCTCGGAGAGGTCGCGCCCTGCATCCGCACCGTGAGCGCGAAGTGCATCCGCGATCTCCGGATAACTCCGTCGGTCGCCGTCGGTCGCGCCGAGCATGCTGAGTGCGGAGAGGTAGGGTATGCGGCGCGCTCCGTCCTGCGTGACGCGTCGGTCGAATCGAGTGACGAGCAACACGTCGCTTCCGATGACGGATTCGAGTCGCGATTCAGTGACCCGCAGTCCTGCCTTGCGTGCCAATTCGAGGGCGACCGCTTCCCACGCGACGACGCGATAGTCGTACTCATCACGCGTGGGGAATTTCGCGATCATCAGCGCTCCGTTCGAGTCGCGCACGGACGCTTTCGGTCGGGCGCCACCCAGTGACGAACCAGGAGCGAGCAAGAGCTGGAGATCCTCTACCGTCTCCTGGTCAGCGAGAAATCGTTCCGTGGCGGCCAAGAGCGTTGGAAGTTCGACGAGGGGTGGGATGCCCATCGGTCGTTCGGGCATGACAAACGGACCACCCTCGGCGAGGGTCAGACGAAGTGCTCCCTGGCGGACGGTATCAGTGACGCCGAGTAGAAAATCGACCTCGCGTAAGGCTCGAGGCGCGCGGTTTTCTGCCTTTGCCTGTCGGCGTTCGGCACGTCGCAGAAGAGTCTGTCCCCAACGGTCGGGGGCAGAGTCCCCAATCGCGCCGAACATCCTCCGGTCCTCCCCGGCGTAGTAGGCGGCGGGCGAGACGGCGAGCGCTGGGGCGAGCGCGAAGCTCTCTGCCCCGTTGATCCACTCCTCGTCGTACAGAAACGTGGCCGTCTCACGCCCACGGTTGGCGGTGACGAAGAGGCGCCCGACGAGCCGAGGCGTTCCATCTGTGTCGACGTAGACCAATGCAGTGGGCGTGCTCACGTCTTTGGCGCTCGTCGCTGCTGCGATGCTGACGTCGGCCGTTCTTGATCGGTCGCTTTCAGACGCTTCGTCGTCTTTCGCGATGATTTTGGCAGATGAATCTGAGTGGGCAGGCGTTCCCCTTCGAGCGACAATCCGAGTTCATCGCTGCTTGGCGCTGCAAGGTCGCGGAGTCGGTTCGCGAGCCCTAAGGCGAACAGGACGCCGGCCCACGTCCCCATCGCAACGCGCGGATCCCCCTTCTCGATACGCGATACGGTTTGCCGGGTCGTGAGCGCGCGCGCAGCGACGATCTCCATGGGGAGACGTCGTCGGCGTCGCGCCTGACTCACATCAGCACCCAGCGTTTCGAGGGCTCTGCGTATGGCGACGGGTACAGGAGGGGCGGGAGTTGGCATGTCTGTAGAATGTTATGTTCATGACACGTAGAATGTATCTACGTTATCTGAAAATAACACATACGAACGCAAAATACAGGCCGGCAGCGTGGTGGCCGCCGGGTCGGGCACGGCATAGCGCGTCAGCAGCAGCGCATGTCACGTTCTGATTTTCGCCTTCCAGTCCCGGAACTGGCTCGGCCTGAGCCCATAACGGGCGATGGCGCCTTCATGCAAATCAACGAGCAAGCCGAGCGCCGTTTCGGCGAAGGCCTCGTGCATTGCCGCTTCGATTCCGTGCTGCACAGCCCAGGTGAGGAGTATTTCGTGACGGGGCGATGTCCCGGCTATCACCACCTCGGTGACGAGCGCGTTGAGTTGTGCGCGATAGCGTGCGCGAACAGGATTGGGTTGCACCACAGCGTCTCGCACGATGCGGTATTGTTGCGATGAGCGCTCGTAGGCCCACAGGAATACATCGCGCAGCAGTGCGATGCGATTGAATTCGTACACGGCGAGTGTGCCATCGATGTACGCTTTCTCCGGCACGCCAATGAAGGAGAGCGGGCAGAGATTGGCCTTGATCAGCGAAATGTTTGCGGCCAGGCGCGAGGTGCGTTTGTTCACGTCAACAAAGGGCTGCAGGTAGGGCAGATGCACCATCGCGAAGAATGCCTGTTCAAACGGATCAGCAATCGCCCGGGCTTTGTCGAGGAGTGCTGAAAAGAGCTCGTCGATTTTTTGCGGTATGGACAGGGGCACGTAGACCGTGCCGCTGATGAATACGGATTTCACGCGAAGCTTCCCCTCGTCCATGGGATCGCCAAGCAGATTTTCCGCGAGTGCGGCGTGCAGGTTGAAGAGCGTATATCGATTGAAACCCGTGGTGTCCGCGTGATCAACCAACAACTCGATCGCTTTCTTGTGATTGAGTATCATGGTGGCTTCGGTGGCGTCGGTGCCTGGTGCCCGAATGCCATTTTCCAGCAGGTTCTGCGTGTCGAGCCGGCTGTACGTATTGCCTTCGAGCTTGCTGGACGCCCATGCCAGGTCAATGAGCAAGCGCTCGAACACGTCGCGTGCAAACGTGCCGGCAGGACGGTCGGCGTCCGCTGTGCGTCCGAGGTTGTGCAGGTGAAGGCGCTGCGCTTCGGTCAGATACGACGTGGTGCCGGGGTGGTAGTCGTAGAGAAACGACTCGTTGTATCCCACTGGCGCTCGGCGCATAATCGGTTGCACCACGAGGTCGCGCACCGCTCGTCCGTCGGTGGAGAGCGCGATGTATTCATCGTCAGTTTTGAGCGCGACTTCCGCGTTGGCTGCGGTGAACGCGAAATAGCGTGCGGCGGTCGTGAAGCCTTCGGATCGGACCGCCCCGTCTGCCTGGAGCAGCCGCAGGCGTCGGCGCATCGTTCGTTCGGAAATGGGCTTGGCTGAACGGGCCGCGTATGCCTGTATTAACTCCTGCAGGCCCATGCCCTGGGGTGCTGCGCGCAGGATTGCTTCGAGGTGGGCGCGTTCTGACGGGGTGACCATCGCGGCGACTCGGTGAGCAGTTGAGGCACTGGGGAGGCGAACCCTTCCAAATTAACAACTCCGGACAACTCCGGACAACTCCGGACAGCTCCGGACAGCTCCGGAC
>JANLVM010000737.1:0-3879 GCA_031364015.1 Gemmatimonadaceae bacterium | reverse complement strand
GTGTCGGCTGGCAATTGGGCTGCAGCTTTTCCACCAAGCTCGAAGATCGCGTATTGTCGGCATCCATGTTGATCTGAATCTTTAAACGCGCGGTCAAGGATCGCCAGCGCCTCGCCTACATGATGACTGTTCGCGACGGGGCTGTTCTTGGCATCGCGAGCAGCGTCTTCTGGACCGCCCGGCCACCGAGTCAGCAACCACACGATGTCGAAGGCGTCTTTCTTCTTCGTCCGGCGCTCTAGCGCGTAGCTCTTGAGCACAAGCATGGGGAGTAGATTCGCCACCCAGACCGTCACCTGTGCCCTTCCCGGTGCGAGCTCGTCGGGCGGTCCAAGCAGGTCCACGAAGAGTTGACGTTGTTGGGCATCCATCAGCGCGAGCTCGCCGGCTGGTAGTCGAAATGCGCCGATCTCGTCGCCGGGTTTGTTCGGCGACGCCTCGCCAATTCTGCCAATGGTCGGGCCCCCACTGCTGTTCACCGCACCGTCCGCTGGTGCGAGGAACTCTACCGCGATCTGTGCCTCGTCCACTTTTCGTACCCACTGCCACGTGCTCCCATCTACGCCGTCGTTGCGCTCCATCGCCTCGAACCCGAGATCCTTCAAAATCCGGAGCAATGACGCGTACAGCGCATCGTCGTTCGCGAGGTCCACCTGCACGCAGAGGTCGACGTCAGTCGTTCCTGGATGGAGGTCATCCTTGAAGAGCGCGTCGATGTGTGCGTCGTCGAGCAGGAGCGTGGGGGCGAGGCCGCCAATTACCACGAGGCGTGGGTGGTGCTGTCCGTCTATCGCTTTGACAATCGTCGCCAGCGCCCGATAGCACGCATTGAGAATGCCAGGGTTATACTCGTCGCGCGATGGGTTGACTGGCGGTCGGTCAGGCGGCATTGAAGGTGGTAATGAGGAGTGGTACGAGTCGACGGGGCGCAGTACGCGCTATTCACCAACGGTTGTCAGGGCCAACGCATTTCGAAGTGCGACCGCGATCGCTTCGTATCGTCCTCGCCCATCGCGAAGCGTTTCGACGATTGCGCGTGGTCGCGATACCAGAGACAGTCCTCCCCACAGCTCGGCAGTGGGAGGCAGTACTTGTTCGTCGTGAAGAGTACGACGAAGGCGTCCGTTTTCGTCGTCATCGACGTGATCGCTCTTGTTCACGGTCGCTTTCGCAGGCAGTGACATTCGATGGAGCGCCCACGGATCTTTAGCGGTTTGCCGTATCGTGATGGAGCCGCCGTCGGAGACCACTTGTCCGCCGAGTGCAGTCGCCACGGCCTCGACCGGTGTCGCATTGGGGATCCATACCGTCACCACCGGATAGGTTGTGAGCGTGGGAGCATACAGATTCGCCGCTGCAGCGCCCCCGAGCGCCCAAGCCTCTACTATCTCGTTCAGTCGGGCGAGACCCTGCAGGAGTTCCTGTGGTGCGCGTGACCAGGCGTAGATCTGGGTCTCTTCGACCGGTGCGTTGTCCTCGGCGCTCCACAGGTCCAGGAGACCGGCTGCGTCGACCACTACCCAGTTCCACGTTCGCCCGCCGCTTCGTGTCGGCTTGAGCACCTTTTCTCGTTCAAGGCGATGCAGCACGTACGTGGCTTGTGGCTGGGTCACCCCGGCGAGCGCCGCGAGTTGTGTCGTCGTTACGCCGCGCTCAAGGCGACCGGGAGTCGTTGCGAGCAGGAGCAGCGTCTCGACACAGCGTCCGGACAGGCCCACCAGACGAGTGGGTCGGTGGCTTGCGTTCGTCGGTGTCGGCGGCTCGATTGGCTGCCCACGCCCTTCTACGTGGACGAAGAGTGGCGTGGCTTGCAGGTGTAGGTGTCCCGTCAGTTGCTCAGCCCATGAGATGCCCGCAGCGGCGAGCTCGTCGCGGATCGCGCTCGGTATGCTTCGAACCGCAAGCAGCATGTGCTCCGGTCCTACCTTCCTCGCCAGCTCCTTCGCGCGTCGACTCGCCTCGACGCCTGATATTCCTGATGCAGGAATAACCCTGAAGATTACTGGTCTGGCGCCTGCGCTATGCAGGGTAATTCGGTTTCGAAGTGGATCGATGTCGATCCGCACCCTGGGGAGGGTTCGAAGACTGCGGATGAGCCAGTCGGGGATGCGGGTGATAATAACCATAAGTGGTATAATAACCTAGTCGTGTATTATACGCATTTTGGTTATTATCGCAACCAGTCCCGGCGATTCCACGCCGAGGCTGCCGCTGGGGATCGCCGACTCGGCGCGGTGCGACTATATCGTGCAAATTCCGGAAAGTCCGACGCGCCACTGCATCAGGACGTCAGAGTCCCCGTGTTTCGCTTTTCGCTTACCTGCTGCCCGCGCCCAATGTCACTACGCCATCTGCTGTCTGCCCTGTCATTCATCGCAGTGGCGCGGGTCTCGGCCCAAACCACGCCGGCGCGCGTCGATCGGGCGGAGCACCGCGATTTCACCATCGCGAACTTCCAAACAGAAAGTGGCGTCGTGCTGCCCGCAGCGCGCGTGGTCTACGGCACCTACGGCCGACTCAACGCGGCACGCGACAACGCGGTGCTTCTGCCCTCGCACTACATGGCCACGCATCACGGCTATGAGTGGTTGATCGGTCCGGGACAGGCGCTCGATACCACACGACTGTTCCTCATCGCGACGGAACTCTTCGGCAATGGCTTCTCATCGTCGCCGAGCAACACACCGGAACCGTATCATGGCCCGCGATTCCCGGTGACGACGATCCGGGACAACGTCGAGGCGGTGCATCGACTGCTGGTCGAGGATCTGAAGGTGACGCACCTCCGCGCCGTGATCGGGTTTTCGATGGGTGCCATGCAGGCGTTTCAGTGGGCCGTGAGCTACCCGACGTTCGCCGACCGGATCGTGGCCACGGCGGGCACCGCGAAGACCTACGGGCACGGTATCGTGCGATTGGAGGGGCAGATCGCCGCACTAACTGCCGATTCTGCGTTCCATGGTGGCGAGTACACGACGCCGCCAAAGCAGGGTCTCGCCGCGTTCGGCATGGTCTGGGCCGCGTGGCTGTATTCGCAGGAATGGTGGCGGCGCGAGCTCTGGCGATCAGCCAGTGCGCCTGGCACCACATTCGAGCAGTACATGAACACCTTTCGCACCCGCTTCAGCGCGGATGCCAACAACTACATTCTGCAGGCACGCACCTGGGAACAGCACGATGTTGGCGGAACGGCCGGATTCAACGGTGATACCGAACGCGCACTGCGCTCGATCACGGCCGAGGTGCTGTATATGCCATCGGAAACCGATCTGTACTTTCCCGTTGGCGATGCCCGCTACGAAGCGCAGTTCATTCCGCGCGTGACGCTGTTGCCGATTCCGTCGGTGTGGGGGCATCCTGCGGGCGCGGGTGCCAGCCCCGCCGATCGTGCGTTTCTCAATCAGTCGATCGGACGATTCCTCGCCGGGGAGCCATCTCGCGCGAAGCGTCCGGCTGTGTCAGCAACGCCGTCGCAACGCCCACGAGCGAGTATCGCAACACCTGTCGCATCGGGATCCTCTCTGCGGGCACCAATTCCCTCCGGATGAAAGTCCAGAGGAAGGTGCCCTGCGGTGTAATCTGTGGGGTGTAGTCGTCAAATCGGGTCGGTTGTCGGCCGCGCGGGCGGAGTCGGAAGTTGCTCATTTTCTGCTTGACGCCGCGAACAACCGCGCGGCCCCGACTGGAGTGCACCCACTCGTCGCAGAGTTCGTGGAGGATCGCCCGAAGGGCTCGCGGCTGGTCCTCAGGGGGGAAGAGCCGCCACGCGGGGGAGCGTGCGGCGAATGACGCGGACGGCGTGCACGAAGGAGAGCGTGTCGGGGTCGCGTGGCGTAGGTGTGGCCGCCAGCGCCGCCTCGTGCATCAGCCCGCGCACGG
>JANLVM010000659.1:0-13089 GCA_031364015.1 Gemmatimonadaceae bacterium | reverse complement strand
CACCTGAGGACCCGCCCATGGTCAATCGTCGAGACTTTATCGGCATCACCGCCGGCGTCGGCGCGACGCTGGGACTCACTCCGCGCTTCCTCCACGCGCTCGCCCAAGGGCAGCTTATCCAGCGTGCCATCCCGTCCACCGGCGAGAAAATTCCCGTCATCGGACTCGGCAGTTCGGCCACCTTTTCGCAGGTCGCGCGCGCGGAAGACGTGAGCGCACTCAAGGCCGTGTTTCAGGCCATGGCCGACCGTGGCGCACGCGTGTTCGACACCGCTCCGTCATATGGCGCGTCCGAGCAGGTCGCGGGCAAGCTGGTGAACGAGATGGGCATCGCGAACAAGATGTTCTGGGCCACCAAGGTGAACGTCGCCGGACGCGGCGGCACCGCGACCGACCCGGCCGCTGCCCGCACACAGATCGAACGCTCGCTGGCGATCTTCGCGCAACCCAAGGTCGATCTCATCCAGGTGCACAACATGGGCGACCCGGCCACGCAGCTCGCAGTGCTGCGCGAGTTCAAAACGGCTGGCAAGGTGCGCTACATCGGCATCACCACCACCAGCGACAATCAATATGGCGCGCTGGAACAGGTCATGCGCAACGAGCCGCTCGACTTCATCGGCATCGACTACGCGGCCGACAATCGCGGCGTGGAAGAAAAGATCCTGCCGCTGGCCATTGAGAAAAAGATCGCCGTGCTGGCCTACGCACCGTTTGGTCGCACCAGCCTCTTCCGCCGCGCCGGCACCACCCCACTGCCCGACTTCGCGAAAGAGTTCGATGCCAACACGTACGCACAGCTGTTCCTGAAATTCATCATTGCACATCCCGCCATCACCGCCGTGACACCGGCCACCAGTCAGGCCAAGAACATGCTCGACAACATTGGCGGTGGCATTGGACGACTGCCCACCGACGCGCACCGAAAGCAGATCATCGCGTTCGTTGACGCGTTGCCGCCCGCGCCAGGCCGTTGAACATGAGCACCGATACGGGCCTGCTGGCGCGCCTGCGCACCAGTGTTGGCGCGCGACCCGGCGAAGGCGCCGTGCTGGTGTGGGCTACCGCCTACTACTTCCTGGTCCTGTGCGCGTACTACGTCATTCGCCCCATTCGTGACGACATTGGCGCGTCCAGCGGCGCGGAGAAACTGGCATGGCTCTTCACCGGCACCATGGTGGGCATGCTGCTGGTGCATCCACTGTACACGTCGCTGGTCTCCAAACTGCGCCGCCGCGAGTTCATCGGCTGGACGTATCGGTTCTTCATTGTGAATCTGGTGGCGTTCTACTTTGTGTTTCGCATGGTCGACGCGGCGCAGGCGGTGTGGGTGGGACGCGTATTCTTTATCTGGACCAGCATCTTCAACCTGTTCGTGGTGTCGGTGTTCTGGTCACTTCTCACCGACGTGTTTCGGCCGGGACAGGGCAAACGGCTGTTCGGTGTCGTGGCCGTGGGCGGTACGGTGGGCGCGATGTTGGGCGCCACCATCACCACCGCGTTAGTGGGAGTACTCGGCCCGCTTAATCTCATGCTCGTGTCGGCGCTGATTCTCGAACTGGCCGTGCGCGCGTCGCACGTGCTGGATCGCGCCGAGTCTGGAATGCGGGCCGCGGAAGCGCGCGACGTGTCTGCGGCGCCGGTGGCGACATCCCACGCCAGCCCGGTGGCGAACACGAACGCACCCGCCCCTGACGCGTCGCACGACGTGATTGGTGGCGGCATGCTGGACGGCATCAAGCACATTCTGTCATCGCCCTATTTGTTGGGTATCGCGTCGCTGATTCTGTTTTACACGATCTCGTCGACCTTTCTGTATTTCCAGCAGCTCGACATCGTGGCACGAGTGTTTGGCGAGGATCGGGCCGCACGCACGCGCGTCTTTGGCGCGATGGACATCGCCGTGAATGCGCTCACGTTGTTGGCGCAACTTTTTCTCACGGGCCGCTTCATCAAGTGGCTGGGTGTGGGCGCCGCGCTCGCGTTCCTGCCCATCGTTACCATGATTGGATTTGGAATCATGGGCGTGGTGCCCGTGCTGGCCGTGCTCATTGTTTTTCAGACCGTCCGACGCGCCGGCAACTTCGCTATTCAACGTCCTGGTCGCGAGGCACTGTTCACCGTCCTCGAGCGCACCGACAAGTACAAGGCCAAGAACTTCACTGACACGTTCGTCTATCGACTGGGCGACCAAGTGGCCGCGTGGTCATACACCGGCATGGCGGTCTTGGGCCTCGGCCTTTCCGGACTGGCGTTCACCATGGTCCCACTATCCATCGCCTGGATCGCACTCGCGGTGTGGTTGGGTCGTCAGTACGCCGCGCGCGAGCGAGCAAGGCTCGCGTCGCGCGAGGCACACTGAATTCACCGATCAAACACTCAGCGCCGACTTGACGGCGGCACCATGCCCTTCATGCGCATGTAGGTGATGATGTTGCCGTAGTGCTCCCCGTCATGCATCACGTTCAAGGAGAGGGCGCCAAATTTTGTTGAGGCGTTACCGAACAGTTGAATCGCAGCGCCTCCGCTGGCCGCCGTAATCGCATACGCCTTGGCGCAGTACGCGGTCGATTCCTTCAGCGCTTTTACCAGCGCGACTTTCGTTTTCGCCGCCTTCTCCACCGCGTCTTCCGGCGGCTGCGGGTCGCCCAAAACCGCTGCACAGATCAGGTTCTGCGTGCCGGCGACATGCCCAAAGAGTTCGCCGAACGTTCGGACCGTCGCAATGGGCCGATATGCGTAGTCTGCCTCGGACAGCTCCTCCGCCACGGTCGTGATGTAGGCGATAGTTTGCTGCCAACTGTTGCGCATAGCGGTGACGCTGGCGTTTGGATCGGCGGGGGTCGAGAGTTGTGCAGTGGCAGCGGCGGGAAGCAGTGCGAACGCCATGCAGGCGGCCAGCAGGTGTGTCTGAATGCGTGTCATGAAAGTGCCTCGGTGGAGGGGAGTGAATTTTTCGTGCCAACAATTCGATGGACGCGCGCAGTACTACCGCGCCACCGACACCGAAAACGGAACTGACATCATGCTGGGTCCCCATGTCATCTCCACCGCGCCGCGATTCGCCCCCAGCGGCCGAACCATGATCGTGAATTCCTCCACGTGCGTTGGTGTCGCCGATATGGTCATCGGCACACGACCCAGATCGCGCGACACGTCGTACTGCGTGCCCCATTGACCCGTGTGCTTGCTCACGATCAGCGACGTTCCGTTTCGGGTATGCTGCACCCATAACGTGTACATGCCCGGCGGCACAAGGAGTTCGCCCGACGCGGGCGTACCGAGCGTGAGCACCCGCGTCGTGAACAGATGCGTGGCATCGTTTGCCCCTGTGCGCCACACGGAATCGAATGGCACCAACACGCCACCCCACACCGAGCGCTCACGCACCGACGGTCGGCCGTAGTCGATCAGCACCATTCCGCCCGGGCCAAACGCACCACGCGCGACCTCACGCAACGACAGGGCCCCGGTGGGCTTCATCGATTTCGCAATCGCGGCCATATCCAGCCCACCGGTGCCACGCGTCGCGAGCGCCTTGTTGGTGGTGAGCGCGCCATCCAACGACATCAACCGACTGTTGGCATCGAAGCGCAACGCCATTGCGTATGCGCCGCCGCGAAGCCGAACCGTGTCACCGGCCGTTGATGAGAATCCGGTAAACCCCAAATTTCCCGCGAAGCCAAGCGCCGGAATGGAGTCTACCAACCCACCCTTGCGCAAACCGGCCAGGAGTTCGGTAGGGCCGTAAATGAACACGGGGAAGTTGATCAGGGCTTGCTTTGCCGCGAAGGCACGCCGCTGTACGCTGTCGGCAAACACGATTTCGCGCACAATAGAATCAGCGCGCACCTGTATGCGTGTTTCGCTGGGCGCGTTAGGTGCCATCGATCCGTCGGCGAGCAGTCGCTTGATCGTCGCGGCGGTCGGGCGACCGTCTTTACCCAGCGTGACGCTGTACTGGATTCGCGCGATCGCCACCCCCGATCGCTGCACCATTTCGCCGTTCATTGACGTCGCGGTTCGCGTATACTGCTCAATGGCCAGCGTGTCCTTGCCAAGTCGATAGACAAAGGAGGCGGGCTGCGCGGCGAGCGGGAGCGCGCCCGCGACTAGCATGAGGAACGTCAGTGCGATACGCATAAAGAGGGGATTGAAGACGCTCGGAAGGTACGCCGAGACCCCCGATGTGACCATCCGCACGTTCCCCGAGTTACTGGGCATGCTCCTACCCGACGCACAAATCATTCGGGCCGTGCTGGCTGGCGATACCAACGCCTTCGCGCGTCTGGTCGACCGTCATCATGCACGCTGCCTGCGGGTGGCGACGCACCTGCTCGGCGATCGCGATAGCGCTGAGGACGCTGTTCAAGACTCGTTCGTGCGCGCGTATCGACATTTGGGCAGCTATCGCGAACGCGACCAGTTCGGCGCCTGGCTACTACGGATCGTGGTGAACCAATGTCGTTCACGCGCGTCACGTGAGGCGCGATTTGTACGGTTCGATACCGAACTGCATGACATGCACGAAAGCTCGACGTCTATCGTCGAGGGTAACGACCGTCGCGCCGAACTGGCCCATGCACTCGCCCAACTTGGACCGGATCAGCGCGAGGCCATCGTCCTCCGATTTGCCGAAGAGCTGAGTTACGAAGAAATCGCTACCCTGACCGGCGTCGGTGTCTCAGCGCTCAAGATGCGTGTCCAGCGAGCCTGTACACGCCTTCGCGCCCTCCTCGCCGAGCACCTGCACACGTGAGCATCATGCGCGATCCCTTCGAATCCACGCTCCCCGACTGGGTGGGCGATGCACTGCGTGAACCCGTCGACAGCCACCCGGACGCTCGCGCCCGCATTATGGACGCGGTGCGCACCCTGCCGAACGTGCGCGCGCGGGCCGTCCCAATGCGTCCGTCGCGCTGGTTGCGCCGAGGCGTGTTGTCACCGCTGGGCGGTGCCATGACGACTGTGGTCATGGTGCTCGCGGTGATGCTACGCATCGGCGCTGGTGCCGCCGACCTGAGCGATATCGTCACCGTCACACGCATCCTCGGCGACTCGGTGGTCCCGACTCGACACGCGGGCGCCGACGCGCGGGATGGTTCGGCACCCGTCGCTCGTTGGCTCGACACGATGCGGGTGGTGGAATTCGTACTTCGCGGCTCGTCGGTGCAAGCCGCCGCTGTGCTAGGCGACTTTAATCGGTGGCAGCGCGGTGCGACGCCGCTGGTAGCCGTCGGTCACCGCGAGTGGCGCGCTCGCGTGCTCGTACCACGAGATGCGCTCACGATGGCGTATCTGGTGAACGATGCACAGCTCATTCCTTCCGCGCTTCGCTGACCCGAATCAACTGAAATGCGCGCGGCGTCGCGTTCATCACGCGTCGTCAGGAACGCGGTTGGCGCCAAGCCGCGTGGTCGTCTTCACTTCCTTCTTGGCCAGCGCCGCGCGGTCGCGGAGCGCGAGGTTCTTTTTCCCCTCGGCACGCGGTTTTCCCTTCCCGCTCAAGCGAACGCTGGAGCGCTTGCGCCCTTGGCCCCCTTTTCCGCCTTTCATCGACACGTTTTGTTGGCACGATCCATCATCGACACACTTTCCTTTATAGTGCGGGGCGCACGCGTAGTCTCACGCGCGTGCCTCTAATTTAGCGGTCAGTTCCGCTGTGGCTATTTCTTGACCTCGATATCGCGCGACCCCGCCGCGACACCGTCCAGCCACACTTCGACCTTGTACTTGCCGACCGGCCAACCACTCGGTTTCACCACATGGAACTCGGTCACCGCCGTTGGGTTGGTCATGTCCGTGCGCGCTACAACCTGCGTCGTTGAGTCGACCAACTGTCCACCTTCGAACATCCATTTCGCGGTCAGCGTGGTCGTGGGCATGCTGTTGTCAGTTACGACCGACAGATAGAGCGTGTCCTTCGGGGCGAATGTCGTGGTCGCCTCAGTCACCCGATTATTAGGACCGAGATGCTTGCCGGTTTCGATGTTCGAGACCGCCGCCATCGGAGGCGCCGCAGGGGCCATCGCGACCGGCGTGTCGGCCGCTTTTGACTCATCCTTTTTTCCGCAGGCCGCCAAACCCAATAGCGCAATCGTGAGCGCGCCTATCTGAGCAGTGCGAAGCGTTTTCATTGTCGGTGTCGACCTCACAACTGGGGAAGTTTGAGAACCCACCCAATCTGAATCAGATCGGGGTTCTTGATCACGTCGCGGTTTGCTTCAAAAATCGCGGGCCACTTTGTCGAGTCGCCGTAGTGCCTTTTGGCGATGCGCGAAAGCGTGTCACCGCCCACCACCGTGTACGTGACATCGGTGGCCATGGCGATCTCTTCGGGCATCGCGTCCGATGAACTTCCTGACTGTACGTCGGAAAAGTCCGGACGCGGTTTGTTGGGCGTGGTCATGGAGAGCTCCGTGTTGTGTGAGGCGTTAGTCGGACAGCACGAAGGTGACTTTCATGTCCACGCGATACTCCGTCACCTTGCCCTCCTCGCACTCGACTTTCATGCTCGCAACCCACGCCCCCTTGACGTTGCGCAGCGTCTTGTGCGCTCGCGTGATGCCCTTCTCGATGGCGTCCTCAAACGACTTCTTCGAGGTAGACGTGATTTCTGTAACTTTGGCGACTGACATTGGACACTCCTTGTGGAGACTGCGGTGGACTATTGACCTGCCTCAATCGGCAGGTGCTACTGGACATTCTCTTAGAGGCCACGCGTGCGCAAGCGAACGCGACCGACAGCGCCTCATCCACCGGCGGTCCTCGCCATCGTCGCGATGTGACCCGTGGCGCTTTCGCCGAGTTACTGGCCGTGCGAAGCCCCACGCTGATTATTCTACGGCAGCCCTGGACAGACCGGCCCCGGCAGGCTGAAACCAGGCTCTCTCTGCGTCACTCTCCCCCACTACATGTCGCTGTTCACTCGCATTCCTGGCGGTGTGCCCGCCGCTAGCGCCGTCACCGTCGTGTGCATCCTCGCCGGCTACGCCAGTCTTTGGGTGGGTGGCACGACGGTTGCCGCAGCACTACTGGTACTCGGCTACGTGGTGTGTGTACCGCTGACATTGGTGACGTATGCCAGCGGAGCGCCTTCCGCAGGGACGCCACGCGACCCAGACGCGCCTCCCTATCCGATCGCCGCGCTCGTCGGACTGGTGGTGTTCCTGCTCTACGTCCTCACCTTGGCCCCCTCGACGGCCATGTGGGACACCAGCGAGTACATCGCGGCCGCGAAGACGCTGGGCATTCCGCATCCGCCTGGCAATCCGGTGTTCGTTTTAGTCGCTCACGCGTTTGCGGCGCTGCCGTTCCCGGTGAGTTACGCCGCGCGCGTGAATCTCCTGGCCGCTACGACCAGCGCGATATCGGCCGCGCTGTGGTTTCTGGTGGCGCATCGCTCGTTGGCCGGATGGTCGCTGTCGCGTACGCCACGGGTGGTGATTGCCATCGCGTGTGCCTGGATTGGCGCGACCGCGTTTACGGTGTGGAACCAGAGTGTCGTCAATGAGAAGGTGTACACGCTGGCCATGCTGGGTCTCGCGGCGTCATCGTGGGCGGCGTTGCGTTGGCATGACGCGCCGGCGCAGTCGCG
This sequence comes from Gemmatimonadaceae bacterium, assembly GCA_031364015.1. GTDB lineage: Bacteria > Gemmatimonadota > Gemmatimonadetes > Gemmatimonadales > Gemmatimonadaceae > Gemmatimonas. Next base: position 5,492 of record JANLVM010000659.1, on the reverse strand, counting down.
CCGCGCCGACGGATTCCTGCTGTTGGTCGCGTATCTCTGTGGCCTCGGATACGCGAATCATCCGGCGGGGTTTTTGCCGCTGCCCGCCTTCGGATTGTTCGTGTTGCTCCGCCGACCCGCAACCGTACTGCGGTGGAAACTGCTGCTGGTGGCTGCTGCGGTGATGTTCCTGGGGCTCACGCCGTTCGCTTTCATGCCAATTCGCGCGGCGCACTTTCCGGGCATTAATGAAGGCGAAGCCACGGCGTGCATGACCGGGCCGCAACTGGGCTGCACACTGAGTGACGAGACGTACACGCGCGTATCGGGCATCATACAGCGCGAGCAGTACGGTGGACACGCGGTGGCGGAACGACAGGCGCCGATTGGCGCGCAGATTGGCATGTGGTGGTTGTACTTCAAATGGCAGTGGATGCGCGATGCGTGGACCGAACATCCCATAGCGCAGCTGACCTTGGCGATAGTGTTCCTGGGGCTGGGAGTGTTGGGCGGCGTGGTGCACTTTCGACGCGACAAAGCGTCGTTCTCCTATGTGGCGCCGCTGATTCTCACGCTGACCCCCTTGTTGATCGTCTATCTCAACTTCAAGTACGGTCACTCCCAGGCGCTCGACCTGGGCGATAGCGTGCCGCGCGAAGTGCGTGACCGTGACTACTTCTACTTGTGGAGCTTCGCCACCTGGGGATTGTGGGCCGGACTGGGGTTGGGCGCCGTGTGGCAATGGATGGCGCAACGCGCCGGTCAGGTCACCACGCGCAGCTGGCGGCTGGCGTCACCCGTCCTTTTGGTTGCCTTGGTGCCGTTGGTGACGAACGTGAGAGATGCGTCGCGCAAGGGACAAACATTCACCGCCGATTGGGCGCGTGACCTGCTGCAGTCGGTGGAGCCCTACGGCATTCTGATCACCGCCGGTGACAACGACTCGTTCCCGGTGTGGTACGCGCAACAGGTAGAAGGAGTGCGACGGGACGTGACGATCGCGCTGATTCCGTATCTCAACATGCCATGGTATGCACACCAACTCATTCGGGAGCGGGTGGCGACGTACGACGGCTCGGGGGTTGCGTCGTACGGAGCGCTGACTGCGGCGAAACCCTCCGGGCCCGTCATTGCGCTCTCTCCGGCGCAAGCCGACTCGTTACCGCCCTACGTCGAACTCCGTCAGGCGGCGCTATTCCAGCAGGGCGGCATCAACGCCACGATTCCCGCCGGCTTTGTCACGCGTGATCAGCTGATGGTGCTGCAATTCATTCGCGATGTGTTTCCGCAGCGATCGATACATTTTTCCATCGGTCCGTATGCACACGCGCTCGGACTTGGCGAGTACGTGGTCACGCATGGACTCACACAGCGTTTGCTGGCGACGAAAGCGAAGGACAATCCGGCGTACGTGCAGTTCCCAGGCGGACACATTGACGTGGCGCGCTCGGTGGAGTTGTGGAACCGCTATCAGGCACCCGGCGCGCTGCTCCGCCAAGGCCGGTGGTTAGACGACGCGTCAGTCAGTATCCCCGCAGCCTACATTCAGACGGCGCAGTATCTGGCGTACGCGGTTGCGGCACGTGGCGATACGCTCAAAGCCGACTCGCTCATGCAGCAAGGGCGCGCGATGGCACGGGCGGCAAAGTTGGGGAACTGACGGCTACGCCAGCCACTCTTTCCAGGTGGGTTCGGCCAAACCAATGGTGAGCTTCTGTTGCATCCGCACCAGCGGTTGCCGCAGAAGCATCGGCTCATCAGCCAGGATCGTCAACCACCGCTCCTCACCGTACAGCGCGGTGCGCAGTCCCAGGTCGGCGAAACGCCGCGACTCGCGGTCGATGAGCCTCTCGACACCGAACTTTTGTGCGAAGCGCTTGAGTTCACCGATGGCCGCCGCACGCTCGGCCAAGTCGACGAAGTGCACCTTGACGCGCCGTTCAGCAAAAAAGCGCTGCGCCTTTCGCGTCTCGGCGTTTTTCTTCGTGCCGAAGATCTGGACTTGGACGTCGCTCATGACATGGCCGCCTCAGCCTCGGCCCGCTTGGCGTCGTCGAATGCGCCCTCGCTGCGCGAGACTACCAGCGTTGCCACCCCGTTCCCGATGAGATTCGTAATGGCGCGCGCTTCCGACATAAAACGATCGACGCCCAGGAGCAACGCAACACCTTCGACCGGTACCGTGTTGGTTGCCGCCAATGTGCTGGCCAACACGATGAATCCGGAACCCGTTACGCCGGCGGCCCCCTTCGAGGTGAGCATGAGAATGCCGAGCAGTGTCAGCTGTTGCCCGATGCTGAGATCGACGCGATAGACCTGTGCGATGAAGATGGTCGCCATCGCCAGATAGATGCTGGTGCCGTCCAGATTGAACGAATAGCCCGTTGGGATTACCAGCCCAACCACCGGCTTCGCACAACCGTAGCGCTCCATTTTTTCCAGCATGCGCGGCAGTGCCGCCTCTGAGCTTGACGTGCCCAGCACCAGCAGAATTTCTTCGCGGATATATCGCAGGAACGGAAGAATGCGAAAGCCGTAGGCTCGACAAATAAGACCCAGCACAACGAAGATGAACACCGCCATCGTGAGATAGACGTCGAGCATGAGCCGACCCAGCGGCAACAGCGTCTTGAGTCCGAATGTGCCGATGGTATATGCCATGGCGCCAAACGCACCGATGGGGGCGACTCGCATGACAATGGCGACAATCCTGAAGAAGACCGCCTGGAAGCGCACCAGCAGATCGGCGATATCGCGACCAGCTTCGCCGACGGCGGTAAGCGCGACGCCGAACAGCACCGAGAAGAACACCACCGGCAACAAGTCACCCGACGCGAACGCCGACACCACGTTGCTGGGGACGATGTGTAACAGAAACTCCAGCGTACTCTGTTGAGAACCCGTCGCCGTGTACTTCGACACATCGCCCGTCGCCAGCATCGTGATGTCGAGTCCCGCGCCCGGTTTGGTGACATTCACGATCACCAGACCAATCACCAGCGCCAGCGTCGACACCAGTTCGAAGTACAACAACGCCTTGCCGCCCACTCGCCCCAGCTTGCGCAGGTCGGCCATCGACGCAATCCCGTGCACAATGGTGAGGAAGATGATCGGCGTGATCACCATCTTCACCAGGTTCACGAACGTATCGCCAATGGGCTTGAGCGTCTTCGCGAAGTCCGGCGCGACGACACCCAGCGTTACGCCGAGGGTGACCGCGACGAGCACCTGAAAAGTGAGATTGCGTGCGAGGCGATTCATATTCAACTGCGGTTAGGGGAGGGCATCTGCGGTTGCACTACTTTAGACTGCAGTTGAACTACGTCAGTTTTTTCAATGCCAGCAGTCCGAGTCGCATCGTCAGCAGACCCGCACCCATGCAGGCAATCGCCGTCGCGATTGCCCAGCCGGCAACCCGGCATTCCGTGATGCCCCACGCGGTCAGCAGCGCGGCTGGTGCACCCACGACGGCGCCTCCAATCAGCACCAGCGGCAGAGAGCCCACCGAGTCACGCAATCGCCAAGGGGTAATTCCGCGCGCTTCAAGCAGGGGCCTCAGCACGCCGTGACCCACCGTACCGGCCACGAAGGACACCAATAGAGCCAGCGCGGACACCGCGATAGTCAGGGTAGCAGCGCTGGGGCAGCCAAGCACGGTAGTCGGATTGATGGATTCCCTGAATATGGGAGCGGTCGCACCGCTAGCTTCGAGGTATGGCGTTCGTCGCTCGCGAACCATAACGGTTACACGGCGCTCTCCGCGAAAAGCCCGCGTCGGCGACGGGCGGCCCATTTACTCTTGTCTCCGGCGTTCATGCGCAAATATCGTCCCGCTTGGTGGCTCCCCGATGCGCACAGCGCAACGCTATGGGGACGCACGGGGCGACGCGAGCCGCCAATCACGGCGCGGCGGGAGCGATGGGACACGCCCGATGGCGACTTCCTCGAGTTGGTCCGTCTCGATGGTCCCTCGCCCGATGCGCCGCGCGTCCTGCTGCTTCACGGGCTGGAAGGAGGGGCGCACTCGCACTATGCCCGGGCCGTGTTTCGCGAGGCACAAACGCGCGGCTGGGCGGCAGATTTGTTGCTGTTTCGTACCTGTGGTTCCGAGCCGAACCGATTACCGCGCACGTACCACTCGGGTGAAACGTCCGACCCACGGTTCGTCATCGAACGACTAGCCGCTGAGTTTCCTGGCGCGCCGCTGGGACTGATGGGTGTCTCACTTGGGGCCAATGTGCTGTGCAAGCTGCTGGGAGAGGATGGCGACTCGCTCCCCATCAACGTGAAGGGCGCGGTAGCGATGTCGACCCCGTTCGATCTCGCGCGCGCTTCGCGGCATCTTGGGCGCGGCTTTGGCGTGCTGTACGAGCGGCTCTTTCTGCGCTCACTGATTCCGAAAGCACTTTCGAAGATCTCGCGTCACCACGAGCTGGCACCGCTCACGGCAGTGCGTCGTGCACGTACGCTGTGGGACTTCGACGATGTGTTTACCGCTCCACTTCACGGGTTTCGGGACGCGGCCGACTACTACGCACGCGCCAGCTCGCTGCCTTTCCTGTCCGGCATTCGCCGACCGACACTGCTCTTGAGCGCGTTGGACGATCCGTTTTTGCCTTCGGATGTGCTCGATCATGTCACCGCAATCGCTGCCCACACCGACGCGATCACCATCGAGTTTCCGGAACGAGGTGGCCACGTGGGTTTCACGGCGGGACTCTGGCCATGGGATCCGTGGTATTATGGCGAATGGCGCGCGTCGGAGTTTTTGTCAGAGCAGTTTGCGGGCGGGCGCCGCTTCGACGAAGTGGTTCGCTGATTCATTTTCTCATGCCTGCAGATCACGACTCATGATTGCGCTCGCACTGTGCGCGTTGATCCTCGGCTTGGTCACCGGTGTGTTTGCCATGCTGTATGGCACCGAGCGTCGCGTGCGCCCACAGCCCACCACCTTGCCGCGCCCGCAGAGCGGCGTGCACGATACAACCGCCGAGCCGTCGCCGCTATTGAACGCCGCGTCGGTCGCGGCGTTCGGGGTGGCCTTCGGACTGACCGGCTATCTCGTTGCACGCCACACGACCTGGTCGACGATGCTTCAACTTGTGGTGGCCGGATTCGCCGGAGGACTCGCGCTCGCCGTGCAGTCCTTGCTCATCGCGCGATGGGCGATACCGAGCGCGCGCGCCGATCAGGTCGACGAACGCTACCTGTTGCAGGGAACGCTGGCCACCATCACCCGCGAGGTGCCCGCTGGCGGCACCGGCGTGCTGCACTATATGCTTGACGGCCAGGCGTTCACGCTGCCAGCCCGCGATACGGATGGTGCAGCGATATTGGAGGGGTCCGACGTGGTGATTGACCGCATCGAGCTAGGGATCGCATTCGTCGAATCGTGGTCGCGCGTCGAGCTGCGCCTCTAGCTCTGGCTTTCACCTTAGCTTTCGCCCTGGCTGCCACGACGAAACCATGCCGAACTACGCACTGGCTGGCACATGGGACTGGACTGATGCCTG
>JANLVM010000411.1:0-4468 GCA_031364015.1 Gemmatimonadaceae bacterium | reverse complement strand
TCACTCATGCGCGATGTAACGTCAACCGAAGGGTATGCCCGTGCGCCGCGTCGGACATTCGACTTTCCACGCGATCCATCAGCGATCGCATGAGAAAGAGCCCCCGTCCGTCCTCACGCTCCAACCAGTCCGACGCATCGGGGGTGCGGTGCATGGCGTCCATATCAAATCCGTCGCCTTCATCGGTGACGTCGACCATCAATTGTGTGGCGTCGAGGACGACGCTGATATGCACGCGCCGCAGCGGCTCGCACGCGTTGCCACGCAACACGGCGTTCGCCAACGCCTCCGTGAGCGCCACGGGAATATTCAAGCGGCACTGGTGCGCGGGGAACCCCTGCGTAACGCACAGCGCTTGCACCGTCTCGACAATCGGCGCAATGGCCTGCACGTCTGACACGATCGTCCACTCGCGACGCTCAACGGGCGCAGGCCGGTGCCTGGGACGACGGGGCGACCGCGCAGACATCGGCCTACGCGCCCGTGACGGCGTCGTCGCGCGACGAGAACAGCGGAAAGAGCGCATCAAGGCGCGTCAGTTCGAACAGGGTGCGCAAATCGTCGTTGAGTCCGGCAAGTCGCACATCGCCACCCAGTTCCCGCAGCCGTCGGCCAAGAGAGACCAGCGCGCCCAATCCCGAGCTGTCGATATAGGCGGCATTCGTAAAGTCGACAATGACCAAACGCGCCCCCTGCTCCACTTCGTCGAGAATGACCTGTTTGAACTCCTGCCGATTGCCAACGACCAGTTGGCCGTCGACCTCAACCAGCAACTGCTCGTCGGTACGCGTAAGGAGAAAGCTCATGGATGCCTGGTGAAGCGGAGAGTCATCCGGCGGCCACCGATACGGCCAGTGGCGCGGCCGCCTGCAATGCCGTGATCGCGGCCACATGCACAATGTCATCGGCTGTAGCCCCCCGAGACAAGTCGCTGCACGGCCGAGCCAGGCCCTGGAGGATCGGACCAATGGCTGCCGCACCGGCCAATCGTTGGACCAGTTTGTAGCTGATGTTGCCCGCGTCGAGCGACGGAAACACGAGCACGTTGGCGCGCCCCGCCGTGGGTTCGCCAGGTGCTTTCCGACGCGCCATTTCCGGAATGAGCGCGGCATCGCCTTGCAACTCGCCGGCAACCTGCAGTTCTGGCGCCTCCACACGCAGCAGCTCGCGGGCTTCGCGCACCCGGCTTACCGACGGACCGTCGGCACTGCCCATGGTGCTGTAGGACAGCAACGCCACGCGCGGCTCGTCGCCGACAATGCGACGACGATCGATCGACGCAGCGAGCGCAATATCGGCCAACTGCCGCGCCGTCGGATCGGGTACGACTGCACAATCGGTAAAGGTGAGCACCTCGCCACCGTGACCGCGAAAATCCGGAACGACCATGTAGAATGACGACGAGACCGTTCGTGCACTGGACGCGGCGCCCACGGTCCACAGTGCCGCGCGCAACACCTCGGCCGTGGTGTGCACGGCACCGGCCACACAGCCGTCGGCATATCCCAGGGCCACCAGCGCGTCGGCAAAATACAACGGGTCGCGCGCCAACTGCTCGGCGGCGGCGACGCTCAGTCCTTTCGCGCCGCGACGGGAGACGAGATGCGCGACGACATCGGGGAGTCGGGGGTCTGTTAACGGATCCAGCATCGGTGCACCACGCGCGGGTACCGCTCCGGTGGACGCATCGCTACGTCGAACCAGGACGGCGTTCACCGACCCGCGCTTCGCCAGCGCCACGACCGCCTGCACCGTGCGGATGTCGGTCGCTTCCGGAAACAGTATCGTGCGCCGCGCCGTGGCCGCGCGCGCATGCACGTCATCTAAAAAGGCCTTGCTGGCGGCGTGTGGCATGATCGTCAGCGGGCGAAGCGTGCGCGGAGTTCGCGTTCGACCCGGGGATGCACCAACTGCGACACGTTGCCGCCAAATCGCGCGACTTCCCGGACGATGCTGGAACTGATGTACGTCGTCTCGAGCGACGGCGCCATGAACACCGTCTCGAGAGTCGGGAACAGATGTCGATTCATCAGCGCCATCTGGAACTCGTACTCGAAATCACTGACCGCGCGCAGCCCGCGCACATTGATACCGGCCCCGACGTCACGCGCAAAATCCACCAGCAAGCCGCTGAACGCCCGGACGTCGATGCGTGGATCATTGCCCGTCACGTCGCGGATGAAATCAATCCGCTCCTCCACCGTGAACAGCGGTTCTTTGGTGAGGTTCGTTGCCACCGCGACCACCAATCGATCGGCAAACGCGAAGGTGCGCTGGATCAGGTCCTCGTGGCCGTGCGTTACCGGGTCGAATGAGCCGGCATAGAGGGCGATGCGCTCACCGTTGGCGGATGGCAGGACAGTCACGGGTCGGAGGCACGAAAGAACGTGAGGGCCGTTGCCCCGTAGCGCCGAGTCAGACCCGGCGCCGGCAACGACAGCGAAGCCGGATGCTCAATGCCGAACACCGCAGCAAAGGGGACGTCAATCCAGCGTTCCACCAGTCGCATGGCGATGTCGGTGGCATACGGGGGATCGGCGAATGCGACGTCGTACGCCAGGGGGGCGAGTTGCTGAACGAACGCTACCGCATCGGCACGGTGGAGCACCGCACCCTCGTGTCCGCCCAGGTGCGCGAGATTCGCCTGCATCACCGCCTGCGAGTGCGGCGCATTCTCCACGAAGTCGCACGCCGCCGCTCCACGCGATAGCGCTTCCAGGCCCAACGCTCCGCTGCCCGCACACAAATCGAGCACACGCGCGTCGGGCAGGATGTTGTGCACGATACTCATCCATGATTCGCGCACCCGATCGCCCGTTGGGCGAACCAGATCTCCCGCCGGCGCCTCGATCTTTCGGCCGCGCCATCGCCCCGCCACGATACGCATGGTCCTCAGCCCCGGAAGTCTGCGACCTTCAGCTGCAGACGTGACACGCCACGATACTCGTCTCGTTCCACGCGAAAGGCCAAATCGACGGGCCGCGACACATCAAGCGTCGCGGCGCGCGACGCGAGGCCCCACCCGATGGCTTCGAGTGTTCCGCCAGGGATATCGAAGGTCAGCCGCATCCCGTCGGTCCCAATGCGACGAGGCGCGGTCGACAGTCGCGCACCGATCGTGCGAAACACTGGGGCCGGATTGCCCATCCCGAACGGTTCGAAGTGACGCACAAGCCGCTCCAGTTCGTCACCAACGCCGTCCAGCGGGATGTCAAGGTCGACCCGCAGCTCCGGCACCAAGTCGGCCTCACACAGACGCGCGCGCGCCACCGCATCGAACTGCTCGGAGAACGCTGGTATGCCCGCAGCATTCATCGTCAGTCCCGCGGCGGCGCGATGCCCGCCGAATCGCTGAAAGTGTGCTGCGCACTCGCCCAGCGCGGAGTGCAGGTCGAACGCGGCGATCGACCGTCCGGAGCCCTTGCCGATGCCGTCCGCGACCGCCACCAAGACGGCCGGACGCGCGGTTTGCTCGACAATACGCGACGCGACGATTCCGATCACACCGGCGTGCCATCCGTGGTTCGACAAGACGTACGCATACCGGTCACGCGCACCAGGCGCGTCCAGTTGGCGCACGGCGTCGTCTAACACTCCACGATCGAGTTCCTGTCGGGCGCGGTTGAGCTCTTCCAGTTCGCGCGCGATGACATTCGCCTCATCCTCTCGCTCGGCCAACAACAGTCGCAGTCCAAGCTTGGCGTCGGCAATGCGGCCAGCGGCATTCAGTCGCGGTGCGAGCACGAAGCCCACACGACCTGCCGTCAGGGGCTTCCCTTCGAGTCCCGAAGAACGCAGCAGCGCGCGCAGGCCGGGGTGCGTCGTTTCGGCCAGCAGCTTGAGTCCGTACCGCACCATGATGCGATTTTCGCCCCGTAGCGGTGCCACGTCGGCAATGGTCGCCAGCGCCACCAAATCGAGTTGTCGGTGCGCGAGCCCCGGTGGCGCACCGAGCGCCTCGCACAGTGCCAACGCCAGCTTGAACACCACACCCACTGCGGCGAGATCCTGATCGGCGGCACCCGACTCGGCGCGGCGCGGATTGCACACGGCAAACGCCGCTGGCAACGGACCGCCTGGCAAATGATGGTCCGTAATGATGACATCAATGTGGGCCGCATTCAGTGACGCGACGGCATCAATGGCGCTGGTGCCGCAATCACACGTGATCACCAGTGTCGCGCCCGCAGCTATCGCGGCGGCGACACCGGCCGGACCCAGATCGTATCCGTCCGTGAGTCGATTGGGGACGAACGGTACCACGTTGCCTGCGCCGCAGCCTCGTAAGACGCGGGTGAGCAACGCCGTTGAACTCATCCCATCGACATCATAGTCGCCATGTACGAAAATCGTTTCACCGCGCTGCACAGCGGTGGCGATTCGATCGACCGCGCGCGGCAGGTCGAACAGCAACGACGGCGCCCCCAGCTGTTCGAGCCGTGGACGTAAGTACTGCTTGGCGATTTCG
>JANLVM010000609.1:0-5428 GCA_031364015.1 Gemmatimonadaceae bacterium | reverse complement strand
CACCAATTCAGCGAGCGGGTCCTGCAGTCGGCGCGCAATCGACACGGCTCCGCGCAGCGACACGTCGAGCTCCGGAAACTCGCTGCGGGCGAGATCACTCGCGGAGTACACCGACGCGCCCGCTTCGCTCACCACGACCACTTTCGGACGTTCCGCATTTTCTGGCGCATCGAGTTCGCGCAGTGCTGCTTTCGTGAGGGTTTCCGTTTCACGGCTCGCCGTGCCGTTGCCGATAGCGATGAGCTCGGGCGTGAACCGTGTCACCAGCAGTCGAATCGCGCCGGCGAAGCGGTCTTCTTGATGCAGGTACAGTGTGTCGGTGTGTACCAGTGCGCCGGTTGCGCTCACGACGGCGACTTTCACGCCGGACCGAAAGCCCGGGTCGAGTCCGATAACGCGCTTCTCGCCCGCAGGCGCAGACAGCAAAAGCTGCTCGAGGTTGCGCCCGAAAATCGTGATCGCTTCGTCGTCGGCGCGCGTTTTCAGTTCGATGCGAAGTTCTACTTCGATGGCCGGCGCCAACATCCGCTTGTACGCTTCCGACGCGACCAATGCGAGCTGGTGGGTCGCGCGGCGCGTGCCGGTCACCTCACGGGCCAAGCGTGCGTTGATGTCTTCGACGGGCGCCTCGACGCGCCACAGCAATTCCCCTTCCGTCTCACCGCGGCGGATGGCCAGCATGCGATGGCTGGGAATAGTGGCCAGGGGTTCGGCGTACTCGAAGTAGTCCTTGAACTTCGAGTCGTCCTGCTTTTTGTCGGCGATCACGCTGCTTTTTACGATGCCTTTCGCGCGTGTCACTTCGCGCACCCACCCACGAACCACCGCGTCCTCGGCGATCTGTTCGGCCAGGATATCGCGCGCGCCTTGCATCGCGGCGTCCGCGCTCGCGACTTCAGACGCCTTGCCGTCCACCTCGGGCAATACGAACTCGCTGGCCCTGGCCAGCAACGCGGCATCGTCAAGCGCGCCATTCCACATCAGCTCCGCCAGCGGCGCGAGTCCGCGCTCCCGCGCGATCATGGCGCGTGTGCGACGCTTGGGCTTGAACGGCAGATAGAGGTCTTCGAGCGCTTGCTTGGTGTCCGCAGCACGAATCGACGCCCAGAGCGCGTCGTCCAGCTTGCCCTGGTCCTCGATGCTCTTGAGAATCGCGGCTCGGCGTTCTTCCATCTCGTGGAGATACTCGCCGCGATCGCGCACATCCCGCAGCTGTACCTCATCCAGTCCGCCGGTGACTTCCTTGCGATAGCGCGCGATAAAGGGAAGCGTCGCGCCTTCGGCAAAGAGCGCAAGCGTGCTGCGCACTTGGCTTGGACTGATCGAGAGTTCGGTCGCGACGCGCGCGACGAGTGCAGGAGCAAGCGGTTCGGTCATAGGTGCGGAACGTATTCACGTGGCGTGGTGAATTCCAGGAAGACGCCCCACTATCAGTTCTCGCCGGTAATCTTCTTCGGGGCGCCATCCTTCAACATCTTCACCGCCTCCTCGATCGCCGTCTTGAGCTCACGATCGAACTTCTTGAGTTCATCCATCGGTGTGTTTTTCACCCACACGTCGGGTGGCACGCCGAGATTCTCGAGATTCACACCGTAGTTGTTGGGCTTGGTGGGATCGTAGGTGATAACCAGCGAACCGGGTGTCCGGATGGTGCCACCGTTGATCAGCGTGTAGCTGCCGGTGGCGATCACCGCGGCGGCCGTTGGATTGCCAACGATGCGGCCCAGTCCGAGCTGTCGGAACGCCATGGGTGTGACTTCGCTGTCCGATCCCGAGCGCGCGTTTATCATCATGACCTTCGGGCCCGCGATCGCCTGACGAGGGCGTCGACCCCATGACCGTGAACCGGTGCGCTGGTTCCAGAACTGGTACGGCTGTCGTTCGAGGATGTCGATGATCTCCTGATCGATGTTGCCGCCGCCATTGTAGCGAATGTCGACGATGATCCCCTTCTTGTTCGAGAATTGATCGATCTCATTGCGAAAGCGGGCCAGCGAGGGCTGATCCATCGAACGAATGTGCACGTAGGCGATGTCGCCCTTGGTGTCCTTCTCCACCGTCTCCCGATTGGTGGCCACCCATTCTTCATACTTGATATCGGTGAGTGACGTGACGCTGGCAATGCGCAGCGTGCGCGCGTTCTCGCCAGCGGCCGTCTTCGCCACCTTGACGGGGATGTATTGGTTGACCGTCGTGCTGAGAATCTTCCAGTAGTTGTCGCCCGACTTGACGTCCTGACCATCGATCGCGAGCACGTAGTCACCTTCCGTCAGGCCCAACCACTCCTGGTCCGCCGGTCCCTCGCGATAGATGTGGCCAACGCGATAGCGCCCCGCATCGCTGGGCTCCAGCTCGAAGCCGAGCAAGCGCGTGGTGTACACGCGTGACATTGCACGAGTGGGCGGGCCGTTGACGCCGGTGTGCGACGCATTCAGTTCGCCGATCATCTCGTTGGCGAGGTCGTACACATCCTCGTTCGTACCGACGTAGCGCAGCAGTGGCTTGTAGCGCGACTTGATCGCATCCCAGTCGCGTCCGTGCATCTTCTCATCGTAAAAGCGGTACTTCATCACCCGCCACGATTCTTCGAACAACTGGTTCCATTCCGTGCGCCGATCGACGCGCACGGGAAAGCTGAACGCGACCGGTTCGGCGCGGAGCGGCGTCGCGATGACGAGCTTCGCGATCTCGGTGCCAGCACCTGCGGCTGGTGCACCATCCCCATCGCCAGCGGCGCGTGCCGGACGACGGAAGAAAATCGCGCGACGATCGGCGGTTGGCATCATGCCGGGATACGTGCCACCGGCAATGCGTCGACGGTTCAGGCCATCGAGTCCGATGGAGAAGAGTCCCACGTTCGGATTGTTCTCATCGACGGGCGCCGCCGCGCCTTGCCCGCCGCCGAATCCTCCGCCACCACCAACGGTGAAGGTGATCGTACGGCCATCGCGGGACAGAAAGAACGGTCCAACACCAATGGTGCCGCGCGTCAGTTGCATGGCCCGTCGCTCAATGCCGTCGGCGTCGATGCGCACGGCGAGCAGCGTCGGCGCGGACGGCACGGTGGCGGGCGGCTCGGCAGCGGAATCGGCGCCGACGCGTTCCGCGCGAGCTCCACCCGAGCTTGCAGCCGCGCGACGCTGTCGTTCCCGCACGAGCGGATCGTTCGGATCATCGGTGAGCCGAGCCAACGAGGCCACAAACAGTTGTGCGACTCCATTGTCACGCGTTGACGTGAAGACCACGTGGCGACCGTCAGGCGTGATGATGCCGTTGGTATCGTTGAACGGATTGCGCGTCACGTTGGCTTCTTTCTTCGCGCGAATGTCGAACACAAAGACATCGGCGTTCTGATCGTCGTCGCGCTTGGTGTAGCTGAGCCAGTTTCCGTCAGACGTATAGGCACCAATGGTGAAGCCACCGGCCTGGTTGTACGCGAGGTCGCGCGCCGGACCGCCCGTCGCATCGACTTCCCACAAGCGGTTCGCACCGGTGTAGGCCAGTTTCTGCGAGTTCGGCGCCCACATGAGATCGGCCTTCACCGATGCCTGCGTGGTCAGTTTGCGCCGTTGTGCCGTGGCCATGTCGTACATCCAGACCTCTTCGTCACCCGACTCGTCCGAGATGTACGCGATCCGACGACCATCAGGACTCCACAGCTGCGAGCGCTCGCGCCACGGTGAGTTGGTGACCTGTGACTTCTCGCCCACCCCGGTTTCCGTGGGTACGATCATGATCTCGCCGTGAAAATCGACCGCCAGGTAATCACCCGTCGGTGACGGCGTAAAGCCGTCGGCGCGATTTGTCGTCGTGAGCACGTCAACGTCGTTCTCCTTCGCATCGAACGCCATGCGAATCACCACCTTTTTCGGCTTGCCGCTTGGCACCTCAAGTGTCCAGAGGTCGAAGTCGTTCTCATAGATGAGGTGCCGCCCGTCCGGAGAGATCGCGGGGAACTGCACGCCGTCTTCCTTGTGGGTCGTCACTTGGCTTGGTGCACCGCCCGTCGGTGGCACACGCCAGATGTTGAAGATGCCGTCGCGTTCTGATGCGAAATAAATGAGGCCATCGGCACCCCACATGGGATGCACATCGTGCGTCGCCGACTTGTACTGCTTGACGTCCGTATCGGTCAGTTCGGTAATCTGCCCCGACTTGAGATCCTGGACGGCGATATCCGCATTGCTGTTGCCGCGGTAGCCCTTGCGCCAGTAGCTGGGCACGGTGCGATTGAACGCCACCTGCGTGGCGTCTTGCTTGATCATGCCCGACCGCCCGAAGTCCATTGCCATCGGACGAGGCGCTGACCCGTCCAGCGTGATGCGATAGAGTGGCGACCCAAACGGATGCGGGCCGCGAGCACTCGTGAACACGATTTCGCGACCGTCCGGCGTCCAATACAATGCCTGATCGTCGCCCGAGTGCCACGTGAGCTGCTTGGGTTCACCACCGCTGGCGGGCATGACGTACACATCGTTGTTGCCCATGCGGTTGCTGGTGAACGCGATCCATTTGCCATCCGGGGAGTAGCGCGGCATGATGTCGCGCGCCACGTTGGCGGTCAGACGCCGCGGATTCGCACCGTCGGGATCGGCCGCCCAGATATCGTCCTGGTACGTGAAGGCGATCGTCCCATCGTTCGCGACATGCGCATACCGCGCGAACTTTATGGGTTCAGGGGCCTGCGCTGGCAGCGACCACGGAGCGAGGAGGGCCGCGGCGGACGCGGCCTCGAGATAAAGGCGGCGAGCGAAGCGCATTGGAGACGGGGAAAGGGTGCGTGACAACGAGCCTGCCAAACGTGCTGCGCGCGGCCGCGCTTCGCCAGATCGAACGCAATGTGTAAATGTCACTGCGTCAGTCACGGCGCGACGGCGGTCGCTCCCTGGCCCCAAGCAATTTCTCCAACCACCCTTCGCCGACGACCCGATATGCCGGTGCGTACGCTTTCTCAAAGGCAGCTGAATGGTGGACTGCGTTGAAACCTGCAATTCTGCGGGCGCGTAAAAACGCCAGCGCGGCTTGCCCTGATCCCGTCCCAACGAGGGCCTGCTCGACGCAGGCAAACTGTGCGGTATCACCACGCCGTCCGTTGGCGGTTGCAACGAATGCTCGAAGCAGTTCATCCGTTCGCCCGCCGCTTGAGAGAAACGGTCGAAGGTGCACCCGAACGAAACGTCCAGCTGGGGGAAGCGTTTCAACCAGCGGCGCTTGGTGCGGCGGCGGCTCGGCGTGACTCGATAGCCCTGCCACCTCATGGCTCATCCAGTCAGCAGCTGATACCGCGTCCGGGACGGCGTGCTCGCTGCCCAAAATCCCCTGATGCGCGAACTTGTACAGGTCGGCGGGCTGCGACTGCGGATACTCCCTCCGGTACGCCTCGAGTGCTCGACGCCAGGCGGGCACATCAAACCTTTTTGCGACGCAC
>JANLVM010000038.1:0-2249 GCA_031364015.1 Gemmatimonadaceae bacterium | reverse complement strand
CGTCCGGCGTTTGCACGCGATCGTTGGTGACCGCGATTCTGGAGAGTCGTCGCGCATATCAGTTGGCCATGGCGCTCGCCAAACAGCTGTTGCTCACGGGCGTGCCGATGCACATGGAATCGGAGGAGTGCAACACGGCTGAGCCAAGGACGGACGGTGGAACCGGGTGGTCGCGCCACCCGGCGAAGGCTCGTGCCACTGACACGCGCTTCGCGATGCGCCGACGGTCGCCGCGTCATGGGCTACGGCTCGTCATGCCACATCGCTTCGACTCGCCACTCGTCATGCCGACCGACGCACCTTACACCTCAGCGGGAGAGCCTGCGCATGAACACGCACACGATCGAAGGCAATTGGATGCAGATCAAGGGTCAGGTCCGCGAGACCTGGGGCAAGCTGACTGACGATGATGTCGATGTTATTGCGGGCAAGCGTGACCAATTGATTGGCAAGATCAAGGAGCGGTATGGGAAGTCTGTCGACGATGTGGACCGTGAAGTGAGTGAGTTCGAGCAGCGCATATCAATGAAAGCGAATTCGTCTGAAGACATTTGAGTGAGTGAAGCGGCGCACGAGTGGACATTTGTGCGACACGAAAAAGTGATAGATATTGTCAATGCGATGGAAGGCGGTATTGGTGAAGCAGAGAGGAGCGATAAGCAGAGCGCCCGACCAACATGGTCGTGCGCTCTGTTTTCGCTGAAACATCCGACTATGCGTGCACAAGACCCCGACGGAAGGCAATGGTAGCCGCCTGGTGTCATCGGCTGTGCTTGTACATCATCTCCACGAGCTCGTCGTACATCGATTCGGCCTCGACATCCCCTGTCCGAATGGCCGAGGTAGCGCAGTGCTTCAGATGGTTCCGCATCAGCTCGCGGCCCACCGCACGCAACGCTTCGTGCACTGAAGAGATCTGGGTGAGGATGTCGGCGCAGTAGCGGTCTTCGTCGACCATTTTCTGCAGGCCGCGCACCTGTCCTTCGATCCGCCGAAGTCGCTTGCGGTTGCGCTCCTTCACATCGGACGGTACGGCGACCGCTTTCTTGCCGCCCGTCATAAATCGTCTCGGCAGACATTGCTCACGTGATGTCCACCCCGCGCAACCGCAGGCTGTTCGTCACCACACTGACCGAACTGAAGGCCATCGCCGCGCTGGCGAGGATGGGGCTCAGCAGCAGGCCAAAGGCCGGATACAACGCGCCCGCCGCAATGGGGATGCCCACGACGTTATAGACGAAAGCCCAGAACAGATTCTGCTTCATCGTGCGCATCGTGCGGCGCGAGAGCTCGATGGCCTGGGCGGCACTCAGCAGGTCGCCACGCATCAGCACCACATCGCCCGCCTCGACGGCGACATCGGTCCCGGTGCCGATCGCCATCCCGACATCGGCCTGCGCTAACGCGGGAGCGTCGTTGATGCCATCACCCACCATCGCCACCACGTGTCCTTCCGCTTGCAACCGCTTGATCTCGGCGACCTTGCCCTCAGGCAGTACGCCGGCGACGACGCGATCGATCTGCGTGTCACGCGCGATAGCGTCGGCGGTCCGTTGGTTGTCGCCGGTCAGCATGACGACGCGAAGTCCCATCGCATGCAACCGAGCGATCGCTGCACGCGAGGTGTCCTTGATCGGATCGGCCACCGCAATCACGCCCGCAAGCGCACCATCCACCGCGATGTACATCGGCGTTTTTCCCTCGCCGGCGAGGCGATCGGCGGTTGCGCGGAGCGAGGTCACATCCACCGCGTAGTCGCGCAGCAGCGTTTCGTTACCGACCACGAGTGCGAACCCGTCGACTACGCCGATGGCGCCGCGTCCCGTGTGTGATTCGAACGCGTGTGGTGCCTGCACGGCGAGTCCACGATCGCGTGCATGGCGCACGATCGCGTCGGCCAGTGGGTGCTCGCTCAGTGTTTCTAACGACGCCGCGAGCGCGAGGAGATCGTCCACTGAATGGCCATCGGTCGCGTGTTCGTCGTTGAAGGCCCCCCCCCCCCCCGGCGCGGCCACGACGTCGGTCACCGTGGGGCGTCCCTCGGTCACCGTGCCGGTCTTGTCGAGTACCACAGTCGTGATGTCACCGGCCCCCAGCAGTACTTCGCCGCCTATGAACAGCACGCCAAGTGCTGCGCCCTTGCCGGTTGACACCAGGACCGCCGTTGGTACGGCCAGACCCATGGCGCAGGGACACGCGATGATGAGTACGGCGACCGACGCCGCAAAGGCGCGCACACCGGGTGCTTG
>JANLVM010000562.1:0-9129 GCA_031364015.1 Gemmatimonadaceae bacterium | reverse complement strand
GAATCCATGTAGCCACTCCTGATGACGGGTGGGACACGTGGCACCTGCCTCGAGCCAAGGGGTGGGAGGCAGGGCTCGACAGGCGTTCGGGCGGGACGACGCGCATACCATACCACTCCGTTCCCTACTTCGCGAGAGGGCGCCCCCAGGCATCACGCGCGCTAATTTCCCCTCTATGATCGAAAACTCAGGCGAACGCGCGAGCGATCCCGCCCTTCTGGTCGAGCTGCGTGATGGCGTTCTGATTCTCACGCTCCATCGTCCCGAGGTCTTGAACAGTTTTACTCGGAGCATGGCGCAGGCGATGCAGGATGCGCTGCGACGTGCGGCCGACGACGCGGAGGTGCGCGCGGTCCTGATCACCGGAGCGGGCCGCGGTTTCTGCGCCGGCCAGGATCTCGCGGAGGCATTGCCCACCGGCGACGGTCCGATGCCGGATATCGGTGAGTTTGTGACGAATGGATACAACCCGATCATTCGCGGCATTCGGTATCTCGAGAAACCGGTCATCTGTGCGGTAAATGGTGTCGCGGCGGGCGCCGGGGCGAATCTCGCGTTCGCGTGCGATATCACGATCGCATCGGACGACGCGGTGTTCGTCGAAAGTTTTTCCAAACTCGGTCTCATTCCTGATACCAGCGGCACGTTCTTCGTGCCGCGACTGGTCGGTGTTCAGCGCGCGACCGGGATGTTTTTTCTTGGCGAGAAGCTGCCTGCTGCGACGGCGAAGGCGTGGGGACTCATCTGGGAAGTTGTGCCGCGGGGGGAGCTTCTGGAGTTCGCTTTCGCCATGGCGCAGAAACTGGCAACTCAGGCGACGCGCGGATTTGGTCTCACCAAGCGGGCGCTCAACGCGTCGTTCGCCAACACGTTGGACGAGCAGTTGGAAGTTGAGGCGCAGGCGATGCACGAAGCAGGGCGGACGGCGGATTACGAGGAAGGCGTGCGGGCGTTTCTGGAGAAGCGCAAGCCGGTGTATCGCGGCGCATGACCCTAACCGTGATCGGGGTGGTCGGAGCCGGTGCCATGGGTGCAGGGATTGCCCAGGTCGCGGCGACGCATGGACATTCGGTGCTGTTGGCCGACGCGCAGCCGGTTGCGCTGGCGCGTGCGTGCTCGGGGCACGCCGCGTCGATGGCGCGCGATGTCGAGAAGGACCGCCGAACGCGCGATGATGCTGACGCGGTGTTGGCTCGCATCACCTACATCGAGAGCGGGGACACGGCGTCATTCAGTGCCTTTGCCGTCTGCGATTTCGTGATTGAAGCCGTGGTCGAGCACCTGTCTGCCAAGCAGGCATTGTTCCGCACGCTCGAGACGGTGGTGTCGCCACAGGCGATCCTGGCGAGCAACACGTCCTCGCTGTCCATCGCCGCGCTCGGGGGAGCTTGCCGTCATCCGGAGCGCGTGGTGGGTGTGCACTTTTTCAATCCCGCACCCCTCATGCCGTTGGTGGAAATAGTCCCCGCCATCTCTACGGCACCGGATACGGCGGCGGCTGCGGATCGTCTCGCGCGCTCGTGGAACAAGACCACCGTTTTTGCAAAAGACACACCGGGTTTTCTCGTCAATCGTATGGCGCGACCGTTCTACGGCGAGTCCCTCCGCATGCTTGAGGAGGGTCTGGCCGATGTCGCCACGATCGACTGGGCACTGACAACCATCGGGGGATTTCGCATGGGCCCATTTGCGCTGATGGATATGATTGGCAACGACGTGAATTTCGCGGTCTCGTGCTCAGTATACGAAAACACGTTTCATGATCCGCGGTATCGGCCCTGCGTGACGCAGCAGCGCATGGTGGAGGCGGGTTGGCTGGGTCGGAAGTCGGGACGCGGGTACTATCGCTACGACGCGGCTGGTCCACCGCTCACGCCGCGCGAGGACCAACTATTGGGCAATCAGATCGTCAACCGCGTGTTGGCGATGCTGGTGAACGAAGCCGTGAGCGCTCACGACATGGGGCTCGCCTCGCCCGCCGACATCGAGACCGCGATGACGAAAGGCGTCAACTACCCGCGCGGATTGCTGGCGTGGGGCGATGTCATTGGTGCGGAGAATATTCTGCGAGAACTGGAACGACTGCAGCGGGAGTATGGCGACCCCCGCTATCGTCCGTCGCCCCGTTTGCGGGCCGTCGCACACGCGCCTGGTGGACGGTTGCTCAATGACTGACGCTTCAGCGACTGACGCTTCAGCGGGTTCTACGCGCGAACTGGTCGATCGGCTTATGGGTACCGATGCGTTCTCGCAGTGGCTTGGGGTGGAGATCCTCGAGGCGCGCACCGGATACGCGGTTGTGCGCATGACGGTGCGTGACGAGATGGTGAACGGGTTCGGAACGTCGCACGGCGGCATTGTGTTCTCGCTGGCCGACAGCGCGTTTGCGTTTGCCATCAACGCCGGTGGTTTTCTCAGCGTGGCGATCGACTGCTTCGTAAGCTTCCCCGTCGCGGTACATCCTGGCGACGTGCTGACCGCCACTGCCCGCGAGGATAGCTCCAGTAACAAGCTGGCGTTTTGCGTGGTGACGGTGTGCAACCAGGACGATGTGATTGTCGGACATTTCCGCGGCACCGGTTATCGCACGTCCCGTCCACATTCTCAGGGTCTATGACCGACGCCACGAACGACGCGTACATCATCGATGGTGTGCGAACCCCTATTGGTAACCTCGGCGGTGCGCTCAGTACGGTGCGTCCTGACGATCTTGCGGCGCATGCTATAGCATCGTTGCTGGCGCGGCATCCGCTGCTGGACCTGTCGCGCATCAGCGACGTCATACTCGGCTGCGCCAACCAAGCGGGCGAAGACAACCGCAACGTCGCCCGTATGGCGCTGCTGTTGGCAGGAGTACCACACACGGTGCCCGGCGAGACCGTCAACCGTCTGTGCGCGTCGGGGTTGAGCGCCGTGGCCAGCGCCGCGCGCGCCATTCGCTGTGGCGAAGGTGACCTGTTCGTGGCCGGCGGTGTGGAAAGCATGACGCGCGCGCCATTCGCACTGTCCAAGGGTGCCACGCCATTCGCGCGTGATGTGCAGCTGTTCGATACCAGTCTGGGCTGGCGCTTCGTCAATCCGAAGATGAAAGCGATGTTCGGCACCGACTCGATGGGCGAAACGGCGGAGAACGTGGCGGAGCAGTACAGCGTCTCTCGCGTCGATCAAGATGCCTTTGCGATGCGTTCGCAACAACGGGCGTCGGCGGCACGCACGGCTGGCCGCTTCAGCGAAGAGATCGTACCGGTGTCGGTGCCACAGAAGAAGGGCGACCCGATATTGATGTCGCAGGACGAGTTTCTCCGCCCGGAGACGACCATGGAAACGCTGGCGCGCCTCAAGCCAGCGTTTCGCGCCGAGGGCACGGTGACGGCAGGGAATGCATCGGGACTCAACGATGGAGCGGCGGCGCTGCTGGTTGCGTCATCGCGTGCCGTTCGCGAGTTGGGCTTGGTGCCGATGGCGCGCATTGTGTGCAGTGCCGCCGCCGGTGTCGAGCCGCGCATCATGGGAATGGGGCCGGTGCCCGCAACGAGGCTCGCGCTGTCACGCGCGGGGCTGTCGATCGATGCGATGGATATCGTCGAGCTCAACGAAGCATTCGCTGCTCAGGGGTTGGCCTGCCTGCGCGAACTTGGGTTTCGCGATGACGACGCGCGCGTAAACCCCAATGGCGGCGCGATCGCGCTGGGACATCCGTTGGGCATGAGTGGCGCCCGCCTGGCATTGACGGCGACACGCGAGTTGCACCGGCGCGGCGGGCGCTACGCCCTGTGCACGATGTGCATTGGCGTCGGGCAGGGGTTTGCGATGATCCTCGAGCGCGTGTAGCGGTCAATGCCAAAGCAGCGAGGGCGAGAGGCGTTTCTCGTGGCCGAACGGGCATGATCTACGCATTCGACGGCTTCGTGCCGGTGGTGCACGAAAGCGCATTTGTTCATCCGCAAGCCGCGGTGACGGGAAACGTTATCATTGGTCGCGATGTGTACGTGGGCCCCGGCGCGGCCATTCGCGGCGACTGGGGTGGCATCGTGATCGAAGACGGATGCAACGTCCAGGAGAACTGCACCATCCACATGTTCCCCGGTGTGGTGGTCACGCTTGAAGCGGGAGCACACATCGGACACGGCGCCGTCGTGCACGGAGCGCGCATTGGGGCGAACGCGTTGATTGGTATGAACGCGGTGATCATGGACAGTGCCATCGTAGGCAGCGGCTGTGTGGTGGGCGCGCTGTGTTTCGTGCCCACGGGCATGGAGATTCCCCCACGCAAGGTCGTGGTCGGGAACCCCGCAAAGATTGTGAAGGATGTGACCGACGAAATGCTGGAATGGAAATCGTCGGGGACACAGTTATATCAGCAGCTACCCGCCGCAATGCGCGCGAGCTGGAAGCTGGTGGAGCCATTGCGCGAGATGCCAGCGAATCGCCCGACGCAGTCGAGCAGCTTGAAGAATTGGCAGGACACAAAGTCCCGCAATCCGTGATCTCTCTTGATGGAACGCGCATGCTGACGCTCATGAACTACGCCCAGGGCGAGTGGGTCGAGGGCACTGGCAAGACCACCGAGCTGTTTCACGCTGTGACCGGCGAACGCATTGGCGAAGCGGGTAGCGGCGGACTCGACTTCAAGGCGATGACCGAGTACGCCCGCACGGTCGGTGGGCCGGCAATGCGCAGGCTGACGTTTCATCAGCGCGCCGCCATGCTCAAGGCGCTGGCCAGGTATCTGACGGAGCGTAAAGACGCGTACTACCTGCTTTCCAACGCGACCGGTGCGACCAAGGCCGACAGTTGGGTTGATATCGACGGCGGCATCGGCACGTTTTTCGCGTACTCCAGTCGCGGTCGTCGGGAGTTTCCCAACGAAACGTTTCACGTTGAGGGGCCCACCGAGCCGCTGTCGAAAAACGGCACGTTCGTTGGACGACACATCTGTGTGCCGCTGGAAGGCGTCGCGATTCACATTAACGCATTCAACTTTCCGGTGTGGGGCATGATGGAGAAGCTCGCGCCGGCGTTGCTGGCGGGCATGCCGTGTATCGTGAAACCGGCCACCGCAACGAGCTTCCTCACCGAAGCGGTGTTTCGCTCGATGGTTGAGTCGGGCATCCTGCCAGCAGGTGCTCTTCAGCTGATTTGTGGGAGTGCAGGCGATTTGTTGTCGCATGTGAGCGAACAGGATGCCGTCGCGTTTACCGGATCGGCCGCGACGGGACAGATGTTGAAGCAGAGTCGCGCTATCGTCGAACATTCGGTGCGCTTCAACATGGAAGCCGATTCGCTCAACTGCTCGATCCTGGGACCTGATGCGGTGCCGGGCACGGACGAGTTCGAGCTGTTCATCAAAGAGGTGACACGCGAAATGACCGGCAAGGCGGGGCAAAAGTGCACGGCCATCCGTCGAACGATTGTGCCAGCCGGCATGGAAGACGATGTCGTGAAAGCGCTCAGTGCGCGTCTCGAGAAAACCACCATTGGCGATCCGGCAGTCGAAGGTGTGCGCATGGGGCCGCTGGCCAGCAAAGGTCAGGTGCGCGATGTCGGTACCAACGCAGACCGTATTCGCTCGGCGACGCAGCTGGTGTTCGGCGGCGGCGATTTTCGCGTCGTGGGTGCCGATCGCGACAAAGGTGCGTTTTTTGGTCCGATGCTGATGGTCTGCGATGCGCCGTTCAGTCATCATGAGCCGCACGACATCGAGGCATTTGGGCCGGTGAATACCGTGATGCCGTACCGCACGCTGGATGAAGCGATAGCGTTGGCCAAGCTTGGTCGCGGCTCGCTGTGCGGTTCGTTGGTGACGGCCGACGCTGCGGTCGCTCGAACGGTCATTCTGGGCACGGCCGCCTATCACGGTCGCATGTTGGTGCTCGATAGTAGCAGCGCCAAGGAGAGCACTGGGCATGGATCTCCGCTGCCCAATCTCGTGCACGGTGGGCCGGGTCGTGCTGGCGGAGGCGAAGAGATGGGCGGCGCGCGCGGCGTGTTGCACTACATGCAGCGCACCGCTATTCAAGGCAGCCCCAGCGTAGTTACCGCGATTACACGCGAGTGGACTTCCGGCGCTGCGCAAATTACCGACACGGTGCATCCGTTCCGGAAAACGTTTGACGAGTTGCAGGTGGGCGATACGCTGATCACTGGAACGCGGTCGATCTCACTGGACGATATTGAGCGATTCGCCGAGCTAAGCGGTGACACGTTTTACGCGCACATGAACGACGACGACGCGCGCACGAATGGCGTATTCGAGGGGCGTGTGGCGCATGGCTACTTTATCGTGTCGGCGGCGGCCGGATTGTTTGTCGATCCGGCACTCGGCCCAGTATTAGCCAACTATGGGCTTGAGAAGCTGCGGTTTACGAAACCTGTTTATCCCGGGGACACGATTCACGTGCGACTGACGGTGAAGCAAAAGACTGCCAAGGACACACCGGACGGTGGTATTCCGCAGGGCGTCGTGGAGTGGGATGTCGAAGTGATAAACCAGAACCAGGAAGCGGTCGCTGTGTATTCGATCCTCACCCTTGTGCGCCGCAGCGTCGCTGCGGTTGGCGCGTGAGCGCCGCACAGTGACGGGTCCCGCGCCGCGCAAGCTTGACCGGTCGATTGTCGAAGGGCCGATCGGCATCGCCGTGTGGATGATTGCGTGGCCGACCGTGCTGCAGAACGTGATCGGTGGTCTCCAGGGAATGATTGACCATGCGATGGTGGGTCATCTGGTGGGTTTCAACGGGAACGCCGGCATTGGAGTGGCGTTCCAGATTTTCCTCGTCGTCGCGGTTTTCCTGGCGTCACTCTTTACCGGGATGAGTGTCCTGGTCGCGCGTTTCGCTGGCGCCGGCGACGTGGCTGCGGTGAATCGTGCCGCGTCACAGGCGTTCATGGTGGCGCTGGCGCTGTCGGTTGGCGTGGTCGCACCAATCGGATATTTCGCGGCGCCGGCACTGCTGGGCATGATCAACGCGGCACCGGAGGTACAGGCCGAAGCGTTACCGTTCCTGCGCATCATGTTTGTGTTCAACTTCGGCATGATGATGTTCTTCATGCTCGGCGGCGGGTTGCGTGCGGCGGGTGATGCCAAGACGCCGCTGCGACTGGGCATCGCGATGACCGCCATGAATATCGGCCTCAACGTCATTTTCATTCGCGGACTGGGGCCGATTCCGGCGTTCGGCACGGCGGGTGCGGCGATGGGCACCGCACTGTCGGGCGGCATCGTGGCGATCTATGCGATGACCCGCCTCTTTCGCGGCGGGTGGGTACTCGACTTCCGTCACGTATCATGGAAGCCCGACTGGGAAATCATTCGCGCGCTGTTCCGTTTTGGATTGCCAACGGGCTTGCAGGGAATCGCGATGAATATTGCTGGTGTCCTCCTGCTGCGCTTTGTCGGATCGACGGTATCCAGTGCGCAGGCGCAGGCGGCGTACGCGATTGCCTACACCGAGCTGTTCTCACTGGTCACGTGGACTTCTGTCGGGCTCATGGGCGCGGCGGCGGCGGTGGCGGGGCAGAACATGGGCGCCGGCAAGCCGGAACGCAGCGCACAGGCGGTGCGTTCGGCGTCGCACATTGGGCTCGGCATCGCGGCCGGTGTTGGCGTGCTGTTCCTCGCCATACCAACGCAGCTGTTGGCGCTGTTCGGTATGGAGCAACCCGACGTCGTGCGTATTGGCGTTCAGCTGTTGGGGTTCCTGAGTATCTCGGGGCTGTTTATCACGACGGCGCTCACGTACACCGGCGGATTGCAAGGAACAGGCGACACCAAGAGCCCACTGTACATCTCGCTGATCTCGCAGTTCGCGGTTCCTATCGGGATGCTGAGTGTGATCCAGCTGTCGCGTCAACTGGTGCCCAGCGATGTGTGGATGGCGATCGTGATTGGCCACGGGCTACGGGCGCTGCTGAGTGTGTGGCGATTCCGGCAAGGCAAGTGGCGCGACATCACGATCGGGGTGAAATCGACCGGATAAGTGCTCCGCGCGACTTACCGGGAACGTGGTGCGTGAAGACTGAATCGGACCACGCGACGGAAGTTCGCGAAGTCATCATCGGTGGTGTAGATGGAGAGATCGTGACGGCTTGCCACCGTGCACATCAGGAAGTCTGTGTTGGATCCCTGAATGCCTGCGGCGCGGCAACGGTTGGCAATGCGCGCGGCGTCTTCGAAGTCGGTCGAGATCAGGCCCAAGTCTGGGTATGCCGAGAGCGTTTCTCGCAGCGCCTCGAATTGCGTCGGCGACTTGACGCCCGACAGCAGTTCCTGCCGTATCGGTCCGATCACGACGACTCGACCTTCCCGGATGAGTTCCGTCAATTCCTGCACAATTGGAGCCGGCCCTGGCCGAGCGCGGCGCAACGCGAGCGACCAGACCGACGTATCGACCAACACGTTCACGTGCGGCGTCGCTGTTTCTTGTATTCGTACTTCGGGTCGAATTCGACCTTGCCAAACAGGTCAATCACGCCGACTTGTTTCCGACGCTGGATGTACTCGGCCAGCGCTTCGTTGACCGTGTTTTTCTTGGTCTTGTGACCGCCCACGCGAAGTGCTTCGTCGAGCAGCTGGTCGTCGATCGCGAGGTTGGTAGCCATGTGTAGAAGTTTACACAATTCAACCACTGCGTCAAGCGCTTCGGCGACGCAGCAGGCGTCAATGGGTCTCCGCGCCTCCGATTTCGATCAACTGTTTCGCAAGATCAAGCGTACATTTGGCTACGATCACCTCCGGCCCTCCTCACCCGGCTCCGTCATGTCGATATTCTCCATCCGATTTCTCCCGCTCCTCGCGCTGGCACCGGTAGTGCTCTACGGACAGGCTGCGAAGCGACCTGCTGCGCCCGTTGTCGCGAAGGCGCCAATCGCGAAGGCGCCAATCGCGAAGGCGCCAATCGCGAAGGCGCCAATCGCGAAGGCGCCAATGATGGCGTCGGTCGACAGCGCGCTCTTCTCGGGCCTCAAGTACCGGCTCGCTGGTCATTCGCGAGGCGGTCGCGCCACCTCGGTGACCGGCGTGCCGTCGCAGCCGCGAACATTCTATATGGGGGTTGCCAGCGGCGGTGTGTTTCGTACGACCAACGGTGGTGAGAGCTGGGAGCCCATTACCGATGGCAAGATGCCGGT
>JANLVM010000561.1:0-2600 GCA_031364015.1 Gemmatimonadaceae bacterium | reverse complement strand
GCTGGCACCAACCGGACGCCAATCGCGATACGTGATGCTGCCGTCGTTGCCGCGACTCGACACGCACGCCGAGCCGGATTCCTGTTGACCGCCGCACACACGATAGGGCCACGCGTTGTCGGTGGTGACGTGATAGAATTGCGCCGTGCCCTGATTGTACCACGAACTCCACGTTTCACCGCCGTTTACGGTGATGATCGCACCCTGATCGGCAACCAGGATCATCGCGTCGGGCGCGCGCGGATTGATCCACAGCCGCTGATAGTCATCACCGC
The DNA here is from genome assembly GCA_031364015.1 of Gemmatimonadaceae bacterium. Taxonomy (GTDB): domain Bacteria; phylum Gemmatimonadota; class Gemmatimonadetes; order Gemmatimonadales; family Gemmatimonadaceae; genus Gemmatimonas. The sequence continues at coordinate 2,325 of JANLVM010000561.1, read as the reverse complement.
CCGGTGCGCCACGAAACGCTTTCCATTTGACGCCCGCATCGGTGCTCTTCCACGCCACCACGTTCATCGAATACAGCGTGTTCGGATCGCGCGGATCGACGGTGACAGCGGCGAAGTCATCACCGCGCCCGAACACGCGCGTGTCGGTCGTTGTGCGCGTCCATGTCGCACCGGCATCGTCGCTGCGATACAGACCACTTTTCGTGCCAGCGGTGGCGGTGACGTAAATGCGTCGCGGATTGCTCGGACTGATGCCAATCCCGAAACGACCAAGCCCGTCGGCCGTTGTCGGCAATCCACCGGCGAGCTGCGTCCAAGTGGCGCCCCCATCGGTGCTCTTGAACAGCCCCGAGTTCGGACCACTCCACGCCGCGTTCTCCCAAGGGCCTTGCCGAGCTTCCCACAACACCGCGTATACCGTGTTCGGATTGTCGGGCGAGAGTACCACGTCGGCACCGCCGGTGTTTTCATCCTTGTACAGCACCTTCTCGAACGAACGACCACCGTTGACTGAGCGATAGATCCCACGCTCGGTATTGGGGCCATACGGATGACCCAGCACCGCGACGAACAATCGCTCAGCGTTAGTGGGATCAATCGCAATGCGCGGAATCTGTTGCGCGTCGGGCAAACCCAGATGCGTCCATGTTCGGCCGGCGTCGTTCGAGCGAAACATGCCGTCGCCGGTTGAGAGATCCGGACGATGCAACCCTTCGCCGCTGCCAACGTACAGCACATTCGGATCGGACGGCGCGACCTCGACCGCACCAATCGATCCGGTGGCCTGCGCGTCGAAGATCGGCTTCCACGTGCGTCCCGCGTCGTTGGTTTTCCACACGCCGCCATTGGTTGCCGCCATGTAGAAGACGTTTGGCTGTGTGGGCACACCAACCGCGCTCTTTGTACGTCCGGCGCGGAACGGGCCGATGTGACGCCAGCGGAGGCCGTGCATCGCACCGTCGGGAATCGCGGACTGCGCGCGGGCTTCCCGGTGGGGAACACCAAGAACCGCTGAGGTGCCAAGGAGTACGAGCAGCAGGCGACGCCGAGGGGAAGAGCGCACTGGAGTTTCGGGCTTAAGGGGCCAACGGTGGGTGCGTACCTGCCACCGGCTTCAATATGCCGACGCGCGACCGCGATGCCAGCCGTGGACGCTACACTCGCGCGTCGACGACGGGAACACCGTACGCCGCGCGTTGCGTATCCGCGCTGACCAGGTTCATGCCTGCGACCAAGGCCTGTGCCACCGCAGCCGGTCGAACGGATCGCGATGCAGAAATGGCAACTGCCACACGTGATTGGCGTACGCGATCTCCACAGGCAGCGCGAGCACGCCCGTGGGCTCAAGTTCTCGCGTGATGTCCGCGTCGCGCGGGAGTGTCAGTTTGCCGATGGAAGGCGTGATGGCAAAGGCGCGAGGCCGACGACGAGCGATCACCATCAGTCGTGGTCGCCTTCGAATGCGCGCAACAATTCCTCAGGCAGCGGCGCGTCGAAATCGTCGACGATAACCATCTGGCTGGCCCATCGTCCGAAGACCCGACGTTCGTGGACGGCGCGCACCGGCACAAGGCGGCCCATCGGTTCGCCTGCTTTCGCACTGATGATCTCTTTGCCCGCTGCGGCGCGATCGACCAGTTCGGAAAGACGGTTTTGGCGTCGTAGATGTTCACAGGCTTGGCCATGCGCAACGTTGCGGACGAACTCGTTCGGGAGCACGCGCTGTTGGCCGAATGCGAGAACGCCGCGACGTTTGACAGACGCGCTGCTGAGCGCGCGGCATGTGCCGGTGCGTAGGGCGTTGGCGTGGCCTGTCCAAGGAGCGGGTTCAGCGGTACCGTAGGGGCAGATCAGCGTCGCGTCGACGACGGCGCGCTTTGGGAGTTGGGGTGAGACGGCGTCCTGCCCAGTGGGGGAGCTGAGTGTATGGAAAAGAGCCCGACCAGTTACAGTGTATTGCTGCTATTCTCGGAAGGGCCAGCGCTATGTGAGATTCGCAGACTTTGCACTGGCTACCTGCGTCGAACGACGCAGGCGAAGTATCCAGGCAAGATTACGGTAGCGTTTGTTCACTTGCCGATAAGCTCGCACCGCTTTGCAAGGCCTGCTGCAAGGGCTGCCGAGTGCGCGCACCTGCAAGGCGCATTCGCTGAGATGGCGAACGCATTGTTCAAGGCACAAGACTCGCTGGGTCTAAAGAGCTGGACGTCATACGCGCGGGACGCCGACGTTCGCGACCTCAGGCAATTTGACGATTGTAATAGCGCGACTGATTCACTTCCCATCGTTGATGCGGGAGCAGCGAAAGGCATGCGAATTGGCGCA
>JANLVM010000497.1:0-5960 GCA_031364015.1 Gemmatimonadaceae bacterium | reverse complement strand
TTCCGGCTGTTGGGGGGTTTTCACCTACACCCGGCAAGCCGCACACCGTACCTGACCCTGGTAAGTGGGGTGCTGGGGGCCCTTGCCCCCCTGTGTCCTTATGACGCATGCCACCCCTGCTCCCCTCCGTCCTGTCGCAGTTCCTGTCTCCTGCTGCCCGGATGACGTTTAACTCCCTCCTCCAACCTTGTGAGATTTCGATCACGCGCGATGACCGATATGATCCGTCAGCCGAGTTCCGCTCACCTTCGGAACGTGCCATTCAAGTCGTGAGTGCCACAGGGCGGCGACACCCTTGAGTTCCTGCCGCGCGTACAGCCATGATGCCGCCTCCAGTTTTCGGCCGATCTCGGCGTTGACTTCGAACAGACCGAACGCGCCGAGTGGCGGGGTCAGGACGCACACGTTGTCTCGTTCGGCAAGTGCAGCCAGTCCTTCCTGCTGCTGGAAGCTCGGAATCGCCATGGTGTGAAACAGAATATCGATGAGTCCCGGCGGCGGCGGCGCCTTGGAACGGCGCATGCGTCGCGCCAGTTCACCCCAGCTGTCCATGACGGTGCCATAGTCCAGCGTACCCTCGAACGATGGCGCGCCCTGTCCCGCCGTGGCATCGAGGTTGCTTGCGATAATCAGTCCGTCGTCTGCTTGGTCACCGAATACCTCCGCTGGCAGATAATTGAGAATGCCACCGTCGACCAACAGGTCGTTCTCGTGCCACACCGGTGGCCACAACAGCGGTAGTGATCCACTGGCACGCACCAGCTTCCACAATGGCCCGCGGGTCAAATGGACGGCACGATGCCGGCGGATATCCACGGCGGTAAGCACAGCAGGAATCAACTGATCTTCGAGCTGCCGATCTCCGAACACGGCCTGCAGCGACCGATCGGCAGCAGCGCCGCTGGTAAGCGCGGTAATTGGTGGCTGGAACTGGGAGAGTCGCGGAGAGCCAGTGGTGATAATCGCAATGGCGCTGGCCAGCCCTTCGTCGGCGCGGAGCCCGGCGGCCAGCAGGGCTGCCACACCGGCGCCGGAGCTACTACCGCTTGCAATGTCGATCGGCAGTCCGAAATCGTCCATCGCGCGCACGACACCAAAGTGCGCCGGCGCCCGCGACGACGCTCCGCTCAGGGCCAGCGCTACGGCGTTCCCGGTGAGTCGGCGCGCGAGGCGCGCGACATCACCGCGCTCGTCGGCGCGTACGTGATGGTGTGTATGGTGAGGGCGTTGGGCCAGCCATGCGCTGGTGCCGGTGGCCTCTGAAATTCCATTGGGCTGCAGCAGCACGAGATGCCGGACACCGGTAAATCCGAGCGCACTGTCGGCATTTGCGGTGCGCGCATTCGCCGGGTGATCCAACGCACTACGGGCCAGTTCGCGTTCAAGAGGACGCAATTCAGGCGCGGCGGTGCCATCGGCCACCAGCAGCAAGTTGTCACACTGACGGATGGCGCGTCGTGTCCAGGTGTCGAATTCTCCGCTGCAGACGAGGATGATCGCGTCGTGCTGCCGTTCCAGCCGATCAAGCCAGCCAATTATGTCCCCGTCGCCGGCATCCCCTCGACGCGTCATGGACGCGTTCGGACCGAGCGTCGCATTCAAACGTGCCGTATCCACCACGGTGGCGTCGAGGCCAACCTCTTCGCACGCCGCCGCCAATGCCGCGATCAACTGGTCAACGCGTTCGGGCAACGTCAGCGGCACGACGGCGAAGATGCGCGAACGACGCCTGCTGTCCGCAGGATTACCTGTTGATCGCGTGGCAATCTGCCGGGCAACGGCGCTACTGAATCCCGCGGAACGTGCCAGCAGCGCATCGAATGTTTGCCGGTCAAGGCGCGCCACGGTACTGTCGCGCACCGCGCGCACCGTTGTCGTGTGCTTACCGCCACTCAGGAGCGAAGTCTCTCCCACCACCTCGCCGGGGACACGCCATGACACGTGCCGCTCACCTGTCGACATCATGCGCACCTCCTGCAATCGGCCGGCCCGTATGAGCCAGGCGTCGGTGGCCATTTCGCCCTGATGGAGCAGAATGCTGCCGCCGTCCAGTCGCTCCCACCGCAACGTGGTCTGAATCGAGGCGAGTTCCTGATCGCTGAGGTCGCCGAACACGCTGAATTCCCGCAGTGCCTCATGGTCGCGGGCGTCGCGGCGCAACTCGGTAAGGAGTGACTCCAACTGTGCGGTCGACGGATCGGGAAGCAGGTGCATGCGATTCACTTTCGGCGGCGACTTCAGGCGTCGTGTCGCGGATATTGTCGACTCCTGATTCCCGTGCACCACCACCAGATCGGTGTGTCGTCGCGGTGAATTGTCGCAGGCAATACCGAGTGCGGCCGAACCGTCGGCGGCAACACCGAACGGCTGGAATAGGATGACGCGATCGGCGTGGTCAACGATGGCTGCTGCCCGATCACCGTCGGCGCCCCGCACTACGTAGACGACGGTCTGTGCCCCCAACTCATGATTCGCCAGCTCGTCCGCGAGACTGGGAGCCGACGCAACCGCCGTTGGTGCGACATGCACCAGTCGCCAACCACTGAGCGCGTTCACCGCGCCTTCCAGGTGATTGGTAATGGCCGTTTCGAGATCCACGTCGCAGCTCTCGAGCAACGTCGTGATGATGAGGGGATCCGGCGGCAGTGTGCTCAGATCGTGGTCGGGGAGTTGCGCCAAACGGGCCACAGTGGCAACCGAGGTGTGCACGTCACCGTGGTGATTCCACAACGCCTGCGCGGGAACGCGCGCAATTCTGCTGTGTCGCACTGCGGTTACCGCGACCGGTGAACTGGCTCCTGACAATGACGCCGCAATGCCGATGATTGCCCCTGCGGCGGCCCACTGTGGTGGCTTGCCGGGCGTGACCACGGCAAGCAGGCCACACTCCACAACGAGGATATCGTGCACGGGATCGCCGACCGCGCGAACCGGCGTGTCTGGTGCCAACGATTCAAGCGAAACATGGTGGCCGAACTGATCCCAGTCACCGATTTCGCCGAGCGCTGACTGAAGGACCATGCGCGAACGCTGCAGCATACGGCGTCTACTCCTGCTTGACGTGAACGGCACCGTCGGCGCCGCTCGTCGATTCCGGATGCTCGAGCATGCCGGCATAGACGCCGTTCAACGCCATCAATGTCGCGTGATTTCCCTCTTCCGCCACTCGGCCGGCCTGCATCACGATGATGCGATCGAAGTCGCGCACGCCAGCAAGGCGGTGCGTCACGCTCACCACCGTGCGATCGCGACCAATGCGAACCAGCGTCGCATTGATCGCGGCTTCCGTCTGTGGATCGAGCGCCGAGGTGGCCTCGTCTAACACGAGCACCTGCGGCTGTCGCACAATCGCTCTGGCCAGCGACACACGTTGTTCCTGGCCGCCGGAAAGACGGCCGGCGCGAATCACGGTGTCGTACCCGTCAGGGAGGGCCGATATGACATCATGAATCTCGGCGGACCGTGCAGCCGCGATGATCTCCTCGTCGGTGGCATCGAGTCGCCCCATGGCGATATTGTCGCGAACGGACATCTCGAACAGCATGGTGCCCTGGAATACCACGCCCATCTGACGCCGAAGCGTGTCCATGCCGAGGGTGTCGACATCCACGCCGTCCCAGCGCACCGCTCCGGATTGCGGACGGTGAAAACCGAGCAGAAGCCCAAGCACCGTGCTCTTTCCCGAGCCGCTCGGACCAACCAGCGCCACCGAGTCTCCGCGCCTGATCGTGATGTCCACGTTGTCGAGCACGGGTGAGCCCGGCGTGTACGCAAAACTCAATCCTTCAAACGCGATGCCTGTGGACAAGGGCGGCGCCGGCGTGGCCGGTTGCACATCGACGAACGCCGCTTGATGGGCAAGGAGCTCGTCCATCAGAGCAAGGCTTTCCATGGCTTGCATGGTGTCGGACGCGCTTTCGCTGACGAGTTCCACACCCATGATGACGTTCAGCATCAACGCAAAGAATCCGATCAGCGAACCGGCAGTGATGAATCCGCGCATGGCGAGCCACGCGCCGGCGCCGATCACAATCACCTGCACGAGACGGGAGCCCATGACGGTCGCCGCCTGTGTCGCCAGCGTGGCGAGTCCGACGCGTCGGGTGCTGATCCGCAGCGCGTCCGAAGCCCTGGCGAAACGCACGCGCCAGAAATCCCACAGGCTGAACGCCCGCACGACGGGTTGCGTGGTAAGGATGGCGTGCAACTCATGCTGAACCCGCTCCGCGTCGATGCGTCGTGCGTCCATGACCGGCTGCACACGTCGGGTTGCCAGCGCAGTGCCGATGCTCGACAACGGTGCCGCCAGCACTACCACCAGGGCAAGACGCCATTCGACCACAAACAGAAACACGAAACTGATCAGCGCCGCTCCCGAGCCAACGATGATACGTTGCGCGCCAACCAATAGAAAGTTTTCCAGCACGCCGAGGTGCTTGGTGAACAAGGTGATGGTGCCCGGTACGGATCGGCGTGTCACTTCGGACAGCGACATGCGCTCCAATTGCAGCAGCATGTCGACGCGCAGCTGGGCGGACGTGTGAGCGTTCAGCGTGGCCAGTGCGCGTGCGCGAACAAACCAGGCGATGGCCTGCATCAGGAAGAACCCGACGACAGCCGAGAGCAGGACTGCGAAGAGCCGGTAGTCGTTCGCCGGGATCGCCACGTCAAAGAGCTCCCGATAGATCAACGGATTGGCGACGTCGGCTACGACGTGCACTAGCATCGCGATACCGGCTACCGCAGCGACACCGGTGTTGTGTCGTAGCCGTCCCCGGAGCCGGCGGATGAACACCATCCAGCCGTTCGACGCCGCCGCCGTCGGCGCACTCACGTCACGTTGCCGAAGCGCTGCTCAACCTTGGCAAGGAATCGCTGACGTTGTTCAAGGGTGGACGTCTCGATGGAATGTTGGCCCATCCACAGCTGTTTGCATCGCAGTGCCAGTCCAACGCGAATGCATCGCCTGATAACTCGCTGGCCCGGATATCCCAGCGTCTGCAGCGCAATCCATGGCAGTGCGGTCGTGGTGACGGCACCGAGAAACCGGATTCTCCGCAACCTTGATCGCGCGACGCCACCGTTTGCCGGAATATCGAACGCCACGCCCGGAAGCCACGCGCGATCGAGCCAGCCCTTGAGCATCGCGGGCAATCCAAAGAACCAGGTCGGGAACACGAACACCATGCCTTCCGCACGCTCAATCCGCCTGACATGGTCGGCCATGACGCCGTCGATGCTCTTCTGAGGATTGTTGATATAGTCCAGCCACTCACCTTCGCGAAGCACAGGATCGAACCCTTCGGCGTAAAGGTCCAGCAAATCCACGTCGTGTCCGTGGACGGCTAGACCGGCCAGGACGCGGTCGAGCAGCGCGCGACAGAAGCTTTGGGAATGGGGATGGCAGTAGACGACGAGAAGTCTCAACGGCAAGTCTCCGGAAGAGCGAATGTATATGCCAAAGGTACAGCCCCGTTCAATCTAGGTAATCTTTCGTCAGCGATTCGTACAGTCGCACGCTGGTCATTATTGTGCCGCCGAAGGTCGGGCACGTAGTGCTGCTCCACCGCATCCAGCAAGTGAATCAACACCTCCAGCTTTTTGCGGCTGTACGCTTTGATGCTACGCAGTTTGAGTGCCATCCAGTAGCTATAGTGCGCCACGACGGCGGCCACGCGAATATTGGCGCAGCGGATGGGCATTCAGGTGTGGACGGCAAAACCTCGCGTGTCGCCGTCGTAAGCATCGTCGCGATCCCGGCGGTGCGCCGCTGTTCCGTGTGTGGCCGCGGCGCGCTCCGTCTCGTCGCGCGCTCTCGACGATCGCGAGCGCCCCCCTCGTGACACGCCCGCAGCGCCACACACAGCCTGCAACGAATGCGAACCACCGCACCAGATTGTGCTGCGGCTTCGCGCGGCAAGAATCTTTACTTCGCTAGACCGCCGTCGGTGCGCTTCACG
>JANLVM010000385.1:0-2749 GCA_031364015.1 Gemmatimonadaceae bacterium | reverse complement strand
ATTGATGCCGCTAATGCCCTCGAGGTCGGCGGAGATGTAGACTTTCAGTGGTCGCTGTGCGGCGAGCGTAGGCGGCGCGAGAACGCCGAGCGTGACACACAGTGCAGTCAGGACGGGCAGGACAACATGACGCATGAGATCTCCGGAAGCGGCGAGAAAGGTGTGGCGACGATTCTGGCGCCATGTGCGGAGTGAAGCTAGTCAAACGTCGCACGACGTGGTTCGTCGGCGCATATCGAGCGCGACGTGATGCCCGTCGTGCGACACGGTTCACCAGATCAATTCCACAAGGTCGAGCATCGACGATGACCGCGTTCAGCCGCGACAGTTCCAACCCGCCGCATGTCATCGCGGTCAACCGCAGCGCCAACCATTCGTTCTCCAAGACCGTCGTGTCGCAGATCCGATTGTTGGAAGGACTTGGCGTCGAGGGGGACGCGCACGCCGGTGTCACTGTACAGCATCGATCGCGCATCGCGAAGAATCCGAATCAGCCCAATCTTCGTCAGGTGCACTTGATGCACGCCGAGCTATTCGATGAACTCGCTCCCAGAGGGTTTACGCTTGCGGCTGGGGATATTGGCGAGAACATCACCCCGCGCGGTATCGATCTCTTATCGCTGCCGGTCGACACCGACTTGATCATCGGTGCGACGGCGCGCGTTCGCATTACCGGATTGCGCAATCCGTGCCACCAGCTGAACGACTTTCAGGAAGGGCTTACCCGAGCCGTGCTGGAGAAGCGACCGGATGGTTCGGTGATTCGAAAGTCAGGAATCATGGGCGTGGTGTTAGCGGGAGGGGTGGTTGCTGCCGGAGACACGATCACCGTCATACTTCCGCCCACACCGCACCGCGCGCTGGATTGGGTGTAGGGACCGCCAGCGGCCGCTAACGCGCGATCGATGTTACGGCTTGATCGTCGCGATCGCCGCCGCGGCCACTTGCTCATCCTGCGCGCTCGTCGCGCCACTGACCCCAACCGCGCCGATCACGCGACCACCCACCACGATGGGAAGGCCGCCTTGGAGCGCGACCAGGCCGTCGACGGAGAGGAACGTGAGCGTATCGCTTAGCACGCGATCAGCATACACCTTCGTGGGGCGCCCAAAGCGCGCGGAGGTCCGCGCCTTGCCCTGCGCGATCTGCACCGTGCCGACACTCGCGCCATCGAGCTTGAGGAAACCCACCAGATCACCGCCCGCGTCGACCACGGCAATCGATACGTTCCAGCTATTCTGCTTCGCCATCGCTTCGGCGGTGGCCAGAATGGTCTTCACGGCGGCGACCGTCAGCGCCTTGGTGTCGGCGAGTTGCGCACGGGACTGACGTGGCACAGCCAAAAGCAGCGCGCAGACCACGAGCGCAACGAAACGTGAGGTGCGTGAAATGGAGAGCATCATGGTGCGGTGCCTGAGAGAGGAAACGGTGAGGTGACAGTACGCCTTCAATTGACGGCGTGTTCTCGCGTGCATAACGTGCGCATAATCGCGCCCCGCGTCAAATCAGGCCTCGACCGAGGCTAGCTGCTGCGATGGAGCCCTTGCTCTCTCGCCAGATCACCGAGCGCGGTCCGGTCGCGAACGCCCACCTTGTCGAATACGTTGGCGATGTGCGTGCTCACTGTGCGCGACGAGATATTCAGTTGCACCCCGATCTCCTTGTTGCTTTTTCGGCGTGCGACAAGGCGCACGATCTCGAGTTCGCGCCCGGTGAGTCCGTCGAGACCGGGTGACACGCGCCGAACGGGCATGCGCGCTCCCATTGCACGCAATAACCCGCGGGCATCGTCTGCGGCCGGGCGCGCGCCGAGTCTCTCGAACACGTGCAATGCGGCGAGCGCTTCGCGTGTCGCGTCCTCCGTGTCGCCATAGGCCTGCAACACGCGCGCGAGTCGCACGCGGGCGCGCGCTGCGTCAAATGGAAACGGTACTGCTTCAAGAATCGAGATGGCCTGCTGGAACGCACTGGTGGCGGTGTCCCGCGACCCGTCGCGATGCGCCAGCTCGCCTTCCACAACCGACACCCAGCCGCGACCCCCCGTGTGCGCGAGCAGTGCAGAATCCCGTGCCAATCGCACGCGCATTTCGTCCAGCGTGGCGCGGTCATCCAGCGCGGCGGCCGACTCGGCGATGGAGGGGATGAGCCGATAGACGGCCCACGCGACGTACCCCGTGCGATCGGCCACCGACAGCGCGTCACGCCCGAGGTCGATCGCGCGCGCATGTTCGCCGATCGCGGCAAACCACATGACGCGCGCGCTGTACGCCGGTAGCACTCCATGCACCTCGAGGGGCCGTTCGAGATCGACCGTGCCCGCTCCCGAGACGCCCCACGCCTCATCGAATAGCCGCTGCGCCTCCGAGGTCTCACCGCGATGCAAGTACACGGTGCCAACCCAGTACAGCAGGCGCGCGAGGAGTGTGGTTTGGTTGAGTGCTCGCGCGCTGGCCACGGCCCGTTCTCCCTCAACCAGTGCGCGATCCCAATCGCCCGTCCCGGAATAGAACTCGATCGCAATCTCCACTGTCCGCAGCTGCAGCAGCGGCGAGTGGAGTTCGTCGGCCAGCGCCGTTGCGCGTGCCAGGTGATGCTGCAACGCCGTGACGTTAGAGGTGACGCCGCTGAGCACTGCGGCGGTCCAATGGGCTGACCAGGCGAGATTACGCGCCCCACTCTGTTCGGCGAGCTCCACCGCGCTGCGCGCGTGCGCCCACGCGCGATGCGCTGGTCCCGACCAGGTGTGCAG
>JANLVM010000375.1:0-13082 GCA_031364015.1 Gemmatimonadaceae bacterium | reverse complement strand
CGCTACTGCCGCTCGCGTCCATTCCCCCATTGGAGTAGCGATGTAACGTCGCGAGGAGCGTTCATACTTCACGTGCTCGACATGCGGGTGCTGGACGACTTCAGGATCTGGCTCCGATTCAACGACGGTATCGAGGGCGTTGCCGACCTCGCGCAGTCACTCCACGGCACCGTATTCGAGCCGCTCCGCGACCCGGCAGTCTTTGCCCACGCGCGGCTCGATACGGAGCTGCACACCGTGGCGTGGGCGAATGGTGCCGACCTGGCACCAGAGTTCCTGCACGCGCTGGTGACTGGGACCTATGAGGGGACGTCGTCAAGATTTGCGTGAAGACGCCCTACGATGCGTATCTTTCAAGGATTGTCGATCGTTTCCCCCACCGGTGCTCGCATGCCGAACAACGCGCAGCTCGTCACGCTTTTGCTCAAAAAGGCGTACAAAGAGGGTGATTTTCTGCTGTCCTCAGGCGCGCGCAGCGACTTCTATCTCGACGCGAAGCAAGTCACGTATGATCCCGAGGGAATTGCCTTGGTCGGTGACATGATGATGCGACTCGTCGGGGAATTCGACATCGAAGCCGTTGGTGGGCTCACCATGGGCGCGGACGCGATCGTCGCGGGAACTGTTTTCGCGAGCGCGCAGTCCCACAGGCGCATACCCGGCTTCGTGGTGCGAAAGGAGCAAAAGCAGCACGGACTGGAGCGGCAGGTCGAGGGTGTGAATCCCAGTGGGAAGCGCGTCGCCATTGTCGACGACGTCATTACGTCCGGGGCGTCGGTCCTCAAGGCGATCGATGCGGCGCGCAACGCCGGTGCAATTGTTGTACTCGTGGTGGGTGTGGTCGATCGCGAGCAAGGCGGGGCTGCGGCAATACAGGCCTACGGTGTGGAGTTCCGCGCGCTCGCCAGCATTTCGGAGATTCGCCGGGCTGCGCGCGTTGCGGCCGGCTCGGTGGACGCGTTGGTGTAGTGTCAGCCGACGGCGGAAGCGCCGGCTGGCATCGCCGCAGCGCTACTTCATCCCCGCCTTCTGCAAGGCACCAACCCCGCCCACAATCGGAATGCTGAACGACGACTTCGCGAGATCAATCGTCAGCTCCGCGCCCGCCTTGGGCCACAGGGTGAACTGGCGGTCACTCGACATGATCATCACCGCGAGCTGTTTCCCGGCGGGCACAAACTCATCGTCGGGCTCAAGGTCAAACGTCAGATCATAAAACGTGCCCGGCGTGAGCGGCTCGCCGACCTGCTTGGACGCATACACGCCACCACCCTTGAGCGACTTGTAGTTCTGCATATCCGCCCAGCCATGAGAGATACTGCCCACATGGGTATCTGATCCGGCGCGCGCCGAATCGTACGGCAGCATCACCAGCCACACACTCAGGTTGGCGGCGGGCACACTCGATGACACACGCAACGTGACTCGCGCTGTGCCCGAGATGTGCACCGTGTCGGACAGCACTGGCGTCGCGTACAGCAAACGATTCGGCGATCGCGCCAGACTCGCCAGCGCACTACCGCTCAAGGCGACATCATCGACCAACGTCTCGGTGCCGGTGCCAGTAGCGGTGAACGACAACGCGCCGATGCCTGACCCACTGGCCGTTGGACGCAGCACGACTGGCGTGGAGCCGGGCACCGGGAACGAGGCGAATGGCGTAGCGGGGGTGTTCACACGCGGGCGACCCGGCACTGGCGCCACTGCACCGGGCGCCTGCGCACCCGCGTCTTGCACAATCCACACCGGTGCGTCTTTCTCAACGCCGTTGTTCACACCGTACAGATAGTGACTGAACCAGCGATTGAGCATCGCAGGCGGCGGATTGCCACCATGTCCACCCTGATGCAAGTACATCGACACTGGCAAGCCGCGCGCCTTCATCTCGTTGTAAATGCGCACGCTGTGGTCGGGCGTCACGTTGTAATCGTTCAGTCCATGCGCCAGCAACACCGCGGCCTTGATGTTCTTCACATGCGGCAACAAATCGCGCGCTTGCCAGAAGTCGTTGAAGTCACCCGACACGCGATCCTGACCACTGGGGCCGGCCATGATGCCGTCACGCCAAATGGTGTCGCATTTCGCGCGCACTGTCGGATCGCCGCTCACGACAAAGTCGTACAGCACGTCGACATCTTCACCCAGATAGCCGCCGGGCGAGCGCACCAGACCATTGGCGCGATAGTAGTGGTAGTACGACGTGTTGGGCGACACCGGAACGACCACCTCGAGCCCTTTCACACCAGTCGTCGCTGCCGCCAGTGGCAACGTGCCTTCGTACGACGTGCCAATCATACCCACCCTACCCGTCGACCACGTGGTCGCGCTCACTTCGTCGCCACCCGTTGGCGTCGTGTACCCCTTGGCACGTCCGTTCAACCAGTCGATCACGAACTTCATGGGCGCGCGCTCAGGATAATCACCAATCGTGGCGCAACCTTGCGACAGTCCTGTGCCCGTCGCCTCCGAATGCACCACGGCAAAGCCGCGCGGCACCCACTCGTTGACCAGCGCGTTGGAAATGCGACGACGAGCAGGTTGATGGGTTGGCGCCACCATCGGCCGACGTTTCGGTGACGCCGCACCAAGCTCCTGCTTCACATCCCAAAAGGAATCATCGCGCGACGTGCCGGCAAAGTACGGGCTCGATCCATACAGTATGGCCACCTTGAGTCCATCGGTCTCGGTCTGACCAGGACGCGTGACGTCCACGTGCACGCGGTCCTTCCGACCATTGCGATCGGAGTCGAAGTCGGTCTCAACCCACAGATCGCTGCGTATCCAGTTTGTGGTGTCCTGGAACGCCGGAACCACCTGCGCCATACCGTCGGTGAATACCGGGCCAGGTCCAGACCGCGGCGCCAATGGTTGAACGTTGCTTCGGCTACAGGCGGCGAGCATCGCACATACGAGGACAACAGGAAAGCGCACGGTAGAACTCCACAAAAAGAATCCCGAATTGAACCACAGGGGACCCGGGCGCTATCCCGTGTCCCCTGTGACAACAAAACTATCGACCTCCTACCTCGCCGGCCCACCCTTGTTCACTTGACCCAAGCCGTCGGTCATCCACTTGGGCGCGGGCTTATCCATCAAGTAATGATCGTAGAACTGTTTCATACGAATCGTGAAGTCTTTCTGATTGTCCCGATTGGTCAGGTTGTGCGCCTCACCCGGATACGCCAACAGAATCACCTGCTTCCCATTCTGCCTGGCAGCGTTGAAGAACTGCAGCCCCTCCACGTAATCCACGGCGCCGTCCTCCATGCCGTGCAAAATCAGCAGCGGCGTCTTGATGTTGCGCACGTGGAAAATAGGCGACTGATCTTCGTACAAATCGTGCGCGTTCCACGGCGTGACGTTGGCACCCATGCGCACCTGTCCCACGGTCGTAATACCCTGCTGCACCGTGCCCGAACTCTTGTACAGCTCATTGTAAAAGCTCACCAGATTCGTGGGTGGCGCACCAGTCACCACCGCCGCAAACATATCGGTCTGCGTGATGATGTACGACGACTGATAGCCACTCCAACTGTGTCCGTGCAGTCCGATGCGCCTGGGATCGGCGTACCCCAGTTCGATGACCCGCTTCACCGCGGCCGTCATGCAATCGACGGCAGACGTACCCGGCTTGCCAATCTCGTACACGATATCCGGCTGAAATACGAGATACCCGTTGCTCGCATACGTGGACAACTGCGGACTATTGCTGTAGCCGGGAATGGAGAAGTTGTTATGCGTGTTGGACATGATCTCGTAGAACTCCACGAGCATGGGATACTTCTTGCCGGGCTCATAGTCGGGCGGCAGCATCAGCGTCCCCTGCAACTTCTTCCCCTTCGACGTCGTGTAATCAATCAGCACTTTCTTGCTGGCCCACGTGTACTCCGCCAGCATCGGATTCGCATCGGTGACTTTCCTGGGCGACGCGAACGCGGTGCTTGCGGTCCAATAGTCCGGAAACTCATCAAACGCCTGCTGCGTGAATATCAGCCGATCGGCCTTCGCCGCTTTCGCCACGCCGCCAATGTTCTTGTCGGCCCAGATAGTTGGCGTAGGCGCTTGACCCGCAGTCACCTGCCAATAGCCTGACTTCTTGGTGCGATCGCCGTAGGCGGACAACGTGATCGGCTTTCCCAGATCGATGCCGTCATCGTCGCTTTCTGCGCCAGCACCGCCGCCGCCACGACCGCCGCGACCACCACCGCCGGGCGTGTCAAATCGCACCACGCGGAACTGAATGTTCTGCACTCGGCCCGCGCCGTTGGTGAGATTCACGGCCTTCCCGCCATCGAGCGGCACTTGCCACACATCGAACTTGTCGTACAACAACACAAACTTTCCGTCCTTCGACCATCCCCCAACACCCCATATGGGTTTCTCGTAGGCATGGTCGTCGTCTTCATTCACAAAACTCTTACCGGAAATCTGAGAGGCATCGAGTTGCACGGAATTCGCCGTTTCCAGATTGAACGCGCGCAACTGCTTGCTCTTGAGATACAGGAACCAACGAGAATCGGGTGATGTGCCGTACGTGCGAGACAGCCCCTTGTCGATGAGCGTCCGCGCGCCGCTCTCGGCATCGACCTTGTACAGATCGGCGCGACTCCCGCCCCACGTAACTTCGCCGCGATACGCGACATCGTTTCGACCAACACCAACTGCAGAGTTGGCGGCCATGGCGACGGTGCGCAGGCTATCATCGCCCAAGCGCACAAACTTGCCGGTCTCCACGAAATACACTGCGGGAAGCGTGGCGCGCCGGAGCTGCGCTACTTGCACGATCTGTTGTGATTGCGGCTGCGCGTCCTTCCAATGCCACACGTCCACGTTGGCCTTGGTGGAGTCGGTTGCAGCGATCTCGCGCTCCTGCTCCTTGACCCCGAAAAACACACGCGAACCGTCTTTACTCCACCGCAGTGGGGTGTACTCGCTGACCACCATGCCCGTGGGAAATGTCGTGACTTTGGCGGGATCGAATACCCGCGCCTTCGCGTTGCTGGCGCCGAGTCCGCTCCAGGTGAGCAGGGCATTGCTCTTGTGTTTCATGTCTTTGGGCTTGTCGCCCCGAAACACGGCCAGATTCCCACCCGTGTTGCTCCACGTCATTTGCTCGTAGTCGACTGACATCGCATCGAGCTGGCGAGTGTCGCCGGTGGCGGGATCCAGGAGATAGATACCGTTGCCCAGTCGCTCCGCGGCGTCGACGGTGTAGGCCAGCACCTTTCCTGCATCATCGAACTCATACTGATTGACGCTGCCGATCAGGCGATTGACACCAGTGGCCAGATCGCGAACCACCAGATCGGCGCCGTTATGCTTGGCGTCGGCCGGTACCTTGTTGACACGTGTGGCGAGCCACTTCGAACCAGTGGAGAACTTCCACGAGCTCGCATTGGGAATCGACGCCTTCTCACCAGTGATGACGTTGAGCAGCTCCAGGCGTCCCGGCGTTGTTGCAGCGGGTTGCGCGCCGCGCCCCGCGGCGGCGGGCGCGCCTGCGCCTCTGCCACCACGTCCGCCGGTGCGATCGGGCGGGTTTACGAAGTACGTGATCCAATGCGAGTCGTCCGAAAAGTGCGGGGCATTTCCACTGCCGGCGCCACCGCGTCCGCCACCACCAGATCCACCACCACGACCGGCGCCGGCGGAACCGAGAGAGCTCGAATACGTCTTATCGGCGTCGAGCGCCTTAACGTGCAGTGTGGGATCGCCGTCGTTCGGCGCGTACGTAAATGTCATCCACTTACCGTCATTGGAAATCGACGAGGAGTTGATGCGATTCCAGGCCCCGTAGTCGTCGAGATTGAGCACCTTTCGTGCGCCACCGCTTTTTGCCGCGGGTGGATTCGACACGACGGGGGCAGCACCAGGGTTGGGCTGCGCCGACAACGACGCGAATGGCAGTGCGAGGACGGCCGTCGCGACCGACAAGCGTGCGATGGCAGGTAGGAGCGGTACACGAGTGGTGATCATCGGCGGTGTTCGGTGGAAGGGAGTGGAGGTCCGAAGAATGTGGCACACGAGGTGGCGGGAGGCCATACTAGGTGATGCGTCGACTGGGCTTCGTGCCTTTTCCACAGCCATATATGTCGCGATCGGCGATCTGGTGTGAGGGTTAATTATGAGGGTGATGACCGTTGCGTTGCTGGCCACCATTGCTGTTGCGGCATGTCGTGGCGCTCCGTCACCACGCGTGCTACCGAGCGTGGTGCCCAACGACAACCGCGTCGCTGGCGGAGCGCGCCGCGGCGACACGCTGGTGTTCACGCTCGACGCGCGTCTTGCCGCCTGGCGTCCCGATAAGGACGTCGACAGCGCGGTTACCGTGCAAGCGTTCACTGCCACCGATGGAGTACCGCGCATTCCGGGACCGCTGTTGCGGGTTGCGACCGGAACGATCGTGGAAATACGGCTGTCAAATCATCTCGCCGATTCTACATTGGTGGTGCACGGACTGCGACCTGGCACCACTGGTGATGACACGCTGCACGTAAAGGCGGGAGAGACGCGCACCACACATTTTGTCGCGGGCGTTCCCGGCACGTATCTGTACTGGGGTCGCACAGGTGGCGATCGGATGCAGCGTTCCGAGGGGCGTGACGGTCCGCTGGCCGGCGCAATTGTCGTGGACGTCGCCGGTGTGGCGCCCGATACGAGCGATCGCGTATTCGTGATCACGACGCTGGACATATTGCCAGACTCGACCAAGCCCGAGCCGCGCGACGACCTGTTCGACCTGGCGGTGAACGGACTCTCATGGCCGCACACCGAGCCGTTGCGCTACGCGACAGGCGATACAGTACGCTGGCGCTGGCTCAACGCCACGAATACGCCGCACCCAATGCATCTGCACGGGTTTCATTTCACGGCGCTGGCCAAAGGCGACGGCCGCACCGACACGACATACACGGCGGAAACGCAGCGCACTGAGGTGACCGAGTACATCTTGCCGGGCACCACGGCACAAATACAGTGGGTGCCAACGCGCGCGGGAAACTGGCTGTTTCATTGTCACATTGTGTTTCACGTATTGCCGTTCCCGTTGCGTCCCGACTCAATGCGGGTGACCAACGCGGGCGGGCACGACACGACCAACCATCACACGCAAACGATGTCCGGACTCGTGATGGGCATTGCCGTTCACGATCGCGTCGCGTCGATGTCGCTTCCCGTCGACGGGGAGCCTGCGCAACGACTGCGACTGTTTGCGCAGCAGTCATCGGCGCCGCCGGTTGCGGATACGGCGCGCGCGCGTGGCTATGCGTTGCAGCAGGGCGTCACCGCACCGCGCGCGGATTCCATCAACGTGCCCGGGCCAATGCTCGTACTCACTCGTGGACAGCGCACGGCGATCACGGTGATCAATAAGCTGCCTGAGCCCACCAGTGTGCATTGGCACGGCATGGAACTCGAGAGCTACTACGACGGCGTGTCCGGTTGGAGTGGCGCCGATGCGCGCCGAGCGCCAATGATAGCACCAGGTGATTCGTTTGTGGCGGTGATGACCCCACCGCGCGCGGGAACATTCATGTACCACCCGCACATGGAGGAGGAAGATCAGCTCTCCGCCGGGATGTTTGGACCGCTCATCGTGCTGGAGCCCGGCGAACGGTTTGCCCCGGCGACGGATCTGCTGTTTATCATCGGCGATGCCATCGTGGGTGGATCGCGCGGCACCACCCTGAATGGTGCGCGTTTGGCGGCTCCGCTGCGACTGCGTGCGGGGACGACATATCGGTTACGATTCCTGAATATCGGGGCGGCGGCGGCAGGTGAGGCCTTGCTACATACCGACTCGATCCCGCTGCGCTGGCGACCACACGCAAAAGATGGAGCGGATCTTTCGGCGGTGTCTCGTGCGGAGGGACCGTCGCGATTGCGTCGGATTGGAGTGGGCGAGACCTACGACTTCATGTGGACACCACCGCGGCCGATGCGAGCGATGTTGGATGTGACGGTATTCGATGTGAAGGCGCCGTTTCGCGTGTCCGTTGAGGTGCGCTGAAGCGCGCTACCCCACGAAGTCCCGTAGTCCGCGTCGTTTCCCGGACGCGAATTCGTCGAGCCGTGATGCGCGTCGAAGACGGCCTTGGCGCGCTCGGCGGCGTCCTCGCGGATGGCCAGCAAGCATTGCTCGGTCGGCAGGTCAGTACGATCGCTTAACGGCATGAGGGACGGGCTGCAGGGCTGGCGCACTAGACGCTGGGTAGCGCTACACTAGTTTCCTACACGGGCCACGGCGACTGCCGCGCGCCCATTCTACTTCGAAGTCATTCGTGGGCGATACGCACAGCAGTACCGCGGCCACCAGTACCAAGACGACCGAGTCGCCGGCGCTGATGCAACGGCACCAGGCAGAGTCCAACCCCACCGGCAAGCGCCTCAGACTCCTGACGCTCACGGCTTTGGGTGTCGTCTACGGCGATATCGGCACCAGCCCGCTCTACGCACTCCAGGAGTGTTTCAAGGCGGAGTATGGACTGGCGCCCACCTCAGCCAACGTGTACGGCGTGCTGTCGCTGATTGTGTGGGCGCTGATCAGCATTGTCGCCATCAAGTACATCGTCTTCATCTTGCGCGCGGACAACAACGGCGAGGGCGGAATACTGGCCTTGCTGGCGCTGATCTTCCAGGAGGAACGGGAAGATGGCATGTCCAAGTCCAAGCTCGCGCTGTACACCGCGCTCGGGCTGTTCGGTGCGGCGCTCTTGTATGGAGATGGCGTGATCACACCGGCCATCTCGGTGCTTGGCGCAATGGAAGGTCTCAAGGTTGGTGCACCGGCGTTTGAACGCTTCGTGGTCCCCGCGACGATGGCGATCCTCTTTGTCCTGTTCATGTTTCAAAAACATGGCACAGCAAAGGTGGGAGTCATCTTCGGGCCCATCATGATGGCATGGTTCGTCACGCTCGCGGTGCTTGGCGTGGCCGAAGTACGTCATGAGCCGGAAATCCTCGCCGCCGTCAATCCGATGTACGCGGTGCGGTTTCTCATGGCGAACGGCATGAAGGCGTTCTTTCTGCTTGGCGCGGTGGTGCTCGCGGTGACCGGCGCCGAAGCCCTGTACGCCGACATGGGTCATTTCGGGCGCAAGCCCATTCGCGCGGCGTGGTTCTGGATGGTCATGCCCGCATTGTTGCTCAACTACTTCGGTCAAGGCGCGCTGATGTTGCGCGATCCGTCGGCCGCGTCCAATCCATTTTACAACCTGGCGCCGGACTTCTTTTTCGTTCCGTTGCTGGTGCTGGCGACGCTGGCGGCGATTGTGGCGTCACAGGCACTCATTTCCGGCGCGTTCTCCATCACGCAGCAGTGCGTCCAACTCGGCTTTTCCCCGCGTGTGACGATCATTCACACCTCGAAAACCGAGTCTGGGCAGATCTACATTCCGGAAGTGAATCGACTGCTGATGGTGGGAACGCTCGCGGTGGTGCTGTACTTCGGTTCAGTCTCCAATCTCGGCGCCGCGTATGGCATCGCCGTGACCGGAACGATGGCGATTACCACTATTCTGTTCCACGAGATCGCGCGCTCGCGCTGGAATTGGTCGCCGCTCAAGGCCGGATCGCTGGCGGGCATATTCCTGATCATCGACCTCGCCTTCCTCTCGTCGAACGCCACCAAGATCGCGCACGGCGGCTGGGTGCCGCTGGTATTGGGATTGATCCTCTTCATTCTCATGACGACATGGAAACGCGGACGTAGGCTGCTCCGCAAGATCATGGAAGAGCGGTCACTCCCCATTGCCGACTTCGTGAGGAGTCTCGAGAATGGCGGACCGGTGCGTGTAAAAGGCACGGCGATTTTCATGACCTCCGAATCGGAGGGGACGCCAGCGGTGCTTCTGCATCACCTGAAGCACAACAAGGTGTTGCACGAAAAGGTGATCCTGCTCTCGATCGTCTCGCAGCGGGTTCCCGAAGTCCCCAGTAAAGAGCGCATAACGGTGACTCCGCTCGCGCCAGGGCTGTATCGCGTGAAGGCGTCCTATGGCTTCATGGAGTCGCCGAACGTAGAAGACATTCGCGCGCGACTGCTCGACGCGGGCATCAAGACGAAGAAAATGGAAACGACGTACTATCTGGGCCGCGAACAGCTCATTCCGGTCAACAGCAAGGATATGAGCCGATGGCGCAAGAACATCTTCGCGTACATGTCGCGCAACTCGCGATCGGCCACGCAGTACTTTGGCATTCCACCAAATCGCGTCGTGGAGTTGGGAACGCAGATCGAGTTTTAGGAAGCGAGCTACCTACGGAGTGCTGCCATGTCGAGAACCAAACCGTGCGCGATAGCGTACGCGATAGCGATGCTGCTTGGCGCGGTCTGTACGACCGCGCTCGCCGCTCAGCGGCCGATCAAGGTGTTCATCTCGGTGGACATGGAGGGTATTGGCGGCGTCGTCACGTCAGAGCAACTGGGGCCAACAGGGTTTGAGTACGCCAGGTTTCGCGAATACATGACGGCCGAGGCGTTGGCGGCGATTCAGGGTGCGCGTGACGCTGGTGCAACGGAGTTTGTTGTGGCCGATGCGCACGGCAACATGCAGAACCTGCTCATCGACAGGTTTCCGGCTGGTGTCACCATTGTGCGCGGCTCACCACGACCGCTCATGATGATGGAAGGCATCGACTCGACCTTCAGCGCCGTGATGTTTATCGGGTACCACTCGGGGACCACGAATCCGCAGGGCGTTCGCGCGCACACCATATCGAGCGCGACCTTTGCGGCGGTGACGCTCAACGGTCAGCCGATGTCGGAGTCGACCATCAACGCCGCGATCGCCGGACATTTCGGCGTACCGGTGGTCATGGTCTCGGGTGACGAGCAGGCGGTGGGCGAGGTGCAGAAACTGATCGGAAACGTTGAGGGCGCGGTGGTGAAGCGTTCGATCAGCTTTCATGCGGCGGCGGTCATGACGCCGGAGGCGTCACAGGCGCTCATCCGTGCCAAGGCGAAGGCGGCCGTGCTGCGCATCAAGGATTTCAAGCCGGTGGCAGCGACCGGTCCGTTCCGCCTCGAGCTCACCTACAAGAGCTACACGCCAGCGGAAATGATGTCGTATCTGCCGGGTACCGACCGGGTCGACGCGCACACCATTCGCTTTCGCGCCGCATCGATTGTCGACATCTCGCGCTTCCTGGAGTTCGCGATCAGCTATCGGGCCGACCTGACGCCGCAGTAGGATGTTTCGCGCGGCTGAACTCTCACCGTCCGCTTTGCCCTGGCGTCTGCCGTCACACTCCGTTGGTATTCTCGAGGCCTCGATGAAACGCTTCTTTCGTTTGCTGCCGGTTTTCGCGGTCGCTGTTTCGACCGCAACGGCCCAACCGCCTGCACGTGTCGTCGCCACCGCCGACTACGACCGCGCGGCGCGCCAACTGGCCCCCAGCCTCACCGGACTGGTACTGGGCGGTGCGGTCGCGGCGAACTGGCTGCCGGACGATCGTTTCTGGTATCGCACAACAGGCGCCAGTGGCGTGCAGGTGGTACTCATCGATCCCGCAAAGAAAACGCGCAGGGTGTGTGACGCCACGCGCTCGAACTGTCCGGGTGTGCCGACCAGCACGGACTCGGGCGGCGGAGGACGCGGAGGTCGCGGCGGCGGCGTTGGCGGCGTTGGTCGCGGCGGTGCAGCAGGCAATTCGGTGACGTCGCCAGACGGCACACGCGCGGCCTTCATTCGCAATTGGAATCTTTGGGTGCGCGATGTCGCCACCGGCAAGGAGTCGCCGCTCACGACAGACGGGGCGACCAACTTTGGTTACGCCACGGACAACGCGGGGTGGGCGAGTAGCGATCGCCCGATGCTCCTGTGGTCACCCGACTCGCGGAAGATCGCCACGTCGCAGCAGGATGAGCGAGAAGTGGGCGATATGTTTCTCGTCGATACCAAGGTGGGTCACCCCACACTCAAAGCATGGAAGTACCCTCTGCCCGGCGACAGCGTGGTGGCCATGCTGTCGCGCGTCATCATTGACGTCAATGCGGGCACGATCGTGCGGTTGCAGACCCCGCCCGATTTTCACCGCGGCACGATCGGCGACAACATTACGATGGCCGATTACAACTGGAGCCCCGATGGTTCCAGTCTGGCGTTCGCCTCGACCTCCCGCGATCACAAGAGCGCGACAATCCGTGTAGCCGACGCCACGACCGGCACCGTGCGCACACTGTTTGACGAAACAGTGCCAACGCACTTCGAGTCGCGCACCGGGTGGCGCGTGTTGTGGGCGACCAAAGAGATCGTGTGGTATTCGCAGCGTGACGATTGGGGTCAGCTGTACCTGTACGATCTCACTACCGGCAAACTCAAGAGCCGCATTACCAGTGGTGAAGGACCGGTCACACAGATCGCTCGCATTGATGAAAAGACGCGCACGATCTGGTACGCCGCCAACGGTCGGGAGAAAGAACAGGACCCGTACTTCGCGCATTTCTATAAAATCGGACTCGATGGAACGACGCAGATAGCACTGACGCCCGATGTTGGCGATCACACCATGCAGCTCTCGCCCAGCGGCCGATATCTCGTGGACAGCTATTCGTCACCGGACATTCCACCGGTCGTCGTGCTACGCGACGCCAGTGGCACGCTCGTGATGCCGTTGGAAAAGGCCGACATCACCAGATTGTTGGCGACGGGTTGGAAACCGCCGATCCCCATCAAGGTCAAAGCGGCCGACGGCGCCACCGATTTGTACGGGATGATGTTTCGCCCGGCGAACTTTGATCCGAGCAAGAAGTACCCGATCATCAATAACGCGTATCCGGGTCCGCAAAGCGGCAGTGTGGGATCGCGAGGATTTTCTTCATCGCGTGGTGATAGGCAGGCGCTCGCGGAACTGGGTTTTATTGTCGTCTCCATCGATGGTCGCGGCACGCCGGGTCGTTCCAAGTCATTCCACGATGCGTACTATGGCCGCATGGGTCGCGACAACACGGTGCCCGATCAGGTAGCGGGGATGAAAGCCCTTGCCACCCAGTATCCCGGCATTGATATCGACAAAGCCGCTATGTGGGGGCACTCTGGCGGTGGGTTCATCACCGCCGATGCGATGTTCCGCTATCCGGATTT
>JANLVM010000350.1:0-1848 GCA_031364015.1 Gemmatimonadaceae bacterium | reverse complement strand
GGCGAAAATATGGTGGTGTGCGAGCCTGTCCGAGTATGAGAAAGCGCACCGGGCTTGCCATCGAAATCGAAGCCACGACCGTCAAACTGATCGATACGAAGACGAGATCCTTTCGGCCTTTGAGACAACGCCAGCGACTCCGCGCAAGGCAGCGGCTTCTGGTCGTGCCAAGAAGCGTGCGATCTAGACCGCGCGTCGTACCTTGCAAACATAAGTATGTAGTTTAATATTGCAAGGTATGAAACGGAGCTACGCCGCCCTGCTCACCAGCTACCTCGAGAGCTTCCCGTGCGTCGCGCTCTTGGGGGTTCGGCAGTGCGGCAAGACCACGCTTCTGCATCAGCTGCCCTCGGGATGGCAACACTTCGACCTCGAGCGGCGCGCGGACTACGCGGTCATCGCGGGCGATCCGGATGCGTTCCTGCGGCTCTACCCGCGCCAGGTCACGTTCGACGAAGCCCAATTGCTGCCAGAGCTGTTCGCGGCGCTGCGGGTGGCCATCGATGATCATCGCGACGAGCGTGGGCGCTTTATCATCACTGGGTCGAGCTCGCCTTCACTCGTCCGAGCACTCGCTGAGAGTCTGGCGGGTCGCGTCGCCATCATCGAGATGTCGCCCTGTTCGTGGGCGGAAGTCACGGAAACATCCGATCGCGATGCGCTGCTTCCGCGTCTGCTCGACGCCCAAGCATCGCCCGATGACCTGATCGACGGACTTGGGCCGCGTGCAGACGTCCAGACGTTGCATGACTTCTGGTTTCGCGGAGGGTTCCCGGAACCGTGGCTGCACACCAAGCCGAGCTTTCGCGCGCAGTGGATCGAGCAGTACATCCAGACCTACCTGCTCCGCGATGTGAAGCGCCTCTTTCCCGGGCTCGATGATTTGCGTTTTCGGCGCTTTCTCGAAATGCTGGGAGGACTTTCCGGACGCATCCTGAATGTGGCCGAGGTCGCGCGTGCGCTTGGTGTGTCACAACCCACGGCGCGCGACTACTTCGACATCGCCCACGGCACGTTTGTCTGGCGGTCCATCCCGGCGTATTCGCGCAACGCCGTCAAGCGCGTGGTGAAGCACCCGCGCGGCTACCTGCGTGACACGGGACTGCTGCACGCGCTTCTCCGCGTCCCGGATCTCAGTGCGCTTCTGAGTCACCCACAGGCTGGCGCATCATGGGAAGCCATGGTGGTCGAGGAGATCCTTCGCCAACTCAACGCCACCGGTGCAGCATTCGACTACTCGTACTATCGAACTGGCGGCGGCGCCGAGGTGGATCTCGTGATCGAAGGCAATTTTGGCCGCGTGGCATTTGAGATCAAACATGCGTCGGTCGTCGGTACGCGCGATTTACGCGGGCTGCGTGACTTCGTGAGGGAGCAGGACGCGCGGGTGGGCATTGTCATCACCAACGACGTAGTCCCGCGTCGCTATAGCGACAAGATCATTGGCCTGCCCATGGCATGGCTGTAGCGTCGAGCCTCGACCAAGTCCGCGCGGCGCTTAGTCGTCGCTGCCGCCTCGAGCGCGAACTTGGGGCTGGCGGTGGGCTGGCGGCTGATCGACGGCTCTATTGGCGAGGCCTCCATGTTCCACGACACGTTCGGTTAGTACGCGCAGGGTGTGGTGGAATCCACGGCCCAACTGCCTGCCGGCTGGCAGGAGCGCCTAGTGCCAATACTGTTCAGTTATGGATCTTTTGACCATACCACGGGGCGTCTGTTGGAGACAGGAGTTGAACGTCATCCGGGTAGCAGGAGGGAAGAACCGACCCAGGTCGGAGTCGAGAGAGGTGACATGCCACCCCTGCTCCCCTCCATCCTGTCGCAGTCCCTCCCCCCTGCTACCCGGAT
>JANLVM010000379.1:0-4037 GCA_031364015.1 Gemmatimonadaceae bacterium | reverse complement strand
CCTTTGCGGTACCCCCCTCACTGTGCATTCGTCTCTCGTGGCCTTGAAGAAGCAGTCACCCAAAGCGTCCGGATCAGTTGCCGCGATGCGCGCTGGTACCTCAGGAAAGCCCGCCGGCCCGTCGCAGCTGTGGGAGAACGTCAAGGCGATCCTCGTTACCCTGGCGTTCTTTCTGTTCTTTCGGACCTTTCTCATCGAGGCCTATCGCATTCCGTCCGGGAGCATGATTCCCGCGCTTCTCGTCGGCGATTGGCTGTTTGTCAACAAGCTTGCGTATGGCCCACACGTGCCATTTACCGAGATCAACCTGCCGGGGTACGCCGACCCCAAGCGCGGTGACGTGGTGGTATTCAAGTCGCCCAACCAGGTCGACCAACCGGAAGACCCGAATCCGACGCTCGTCAAACGCTGTGTGGCCATTGCCGGCGACACCGTCTGGATGCGCGGCGGACTGCTGTACGTGAATGGCATGCCGCAGCCGCAAGGCTTTGCGGCCTCGGTGAACCCCAGGGGCGACGGCACGTTTTCGCACCCGCTGTTTCAGTGGCACAAGCAATTTGAGCTCCACGGTTCACCCATTGGCGAGCCGCCCGCGCAACCGGCACTCGATGATTGGGGGCCGATGGTGGTGCCGGCCAGGCATTTGTTCATGCTTGGCGACAACCGCTACGACTCCAAGGACGGACGATACTGGGGGTTCGTGCCACGTGAAAACGTTCGCGGACGCCCGGTGTTCGTGTACTACTCGTATCGCGCCGACGAAAGCGATCGCCCATTGCCGTTCATCACGGACATCCGATGGGGACGCATCGGTACGATCATCCGGTAACGCGTTGGCAGGGTGGGTGGTTGTCTGTATACACGCTCGTACTGCCTCGGAGGCCCGATGTCCCTGTCACAACCGATGTCCGCTGGACTGCTGTCCACTGGACGGCGATGTCTCGCGCTCGCCCTGTCGCTCGTCATGGGCGTCGCGTGCGGCGACGACAACCCGGTGAGTCCAGAACGTGCGGCACTCGATGCAGCGCAAGCCCGCTGGACCTCCGTTCGACCCGCCGCGAACAGCTACGCGATGGAGCAGCGAGTGAGCTGCTTCTGCCCGACCCGGGGGACAAGCTTCGATCTCACGATACAAGCGGGAGCGGTACTGCGCGCCCGCAACCTCGGCACCGGGAACGACGCGCCGGTGGACCTGCTCAGCATGTTTCGGAGCGTCGATCAGCTCTTTAGCGAAGTGCGGAACGCGCTTGCCAAGCCCGGCACGCTGACCAGCGTCGAATATGACGCGCAGTGGGGTTACCCGAGCACCGTTTCGCTCGACCCGATAAAGCAGGCGATCGACGACGAGGTTACGTACTTCACGCGAAGCGTTATTCTCCCGAGGTGATCGCTACGCGCTTCGCCATCTCCGCCACACGGCGGGTTGCACTCCCACCTTGGCTTATGGGGCTGTTCTGGTGCGCGCTGACGACGTCCGTGAGCGACGCGCAGTCGCCAGCGCGGCGAGGTACCGTTCACACCGACACGCTCTGGGCGCAGTCGCTGGGCATCAACAAATCGCTCACCGTGTACCTGCCGCCCTCGTATGCGTCATCACGAACGCGCCAGTATCCGGTCCTCGTCTACCTGCACGGACTCTCGGGAAATGAGCGCAATTGGGTCGACGCAGGGCGCCTTGATCGCACGCTCGACTCAATGTTCTCAGCCGGTCGTCCCGAGGCGATTGTGGTCATGCCCGACGGCGACGACGGGTGGTACACCACCTGGAACGGCCTCCCCGACCTGGCAGGCTGTCGCGCCGACACGGTACGAAACGAGCGCGCGGAATCGTACTGTGTCCCGTGGCAGCACTACGATGACTACATTGCCCGCGATATTGTCGCCCACGTCGATCAGCGCTATCGCACCCATGCCGATGGACGTCATCGCGGGATCGCGGGACTGAGTATGGGCGGGTACGGTGCCATCGCGCTCGCCTTGGCGTATCCGTCGGTGTTCGCGGCCGCCGCCAGTCATTCGGGGGTGCTGTCGCCGCGATATCTGAGTCCGGTGCCGTTCGCCGCGCCGCCGCGATATGCCAACAGTGTGACTGAACTCGAACGCGCATCGCGAGGACTGTGGCGATACATGGCGCCCGCATTTGGACGTGATACGATTGGTTGGGCAGCGCGCGAGCCGCGGCACTTGGTCGCGCGCGCCCTGGCCGGACGGGCTGACGCGACGCGCGCCCCTGCGCCGATGCCGCAATTGCTCATCGACTGTGGCGTCGACGACGCGTACATCAACCAGAATAGGGATTTCCACCACACGCTGCTGCAGCTCGGAGTGTCTCACCAGTATGCGGAATGGTCCGGTGCGCATACGTGGGGCTACTGGACGCAACACGCGGCGCAGAGCGTCGATTTCCTCCTGGCAAACGTCGGCACACCCTGAACATGTCTCGGTTCTTTCCGCGCGACGTAGTGCAGTGGAGCGAGGAGCGGCTACATCCGCTTCGCGCCTTCGCCGTGCGGTCGCTCGAACCGGCGGGCATAACCGGTATGGTGCTTCGACTGTATCGCGCACTGATGCTGAGCGCGACCGCGTCGGGCGAATTGGTGGCGTTGGTCGGAGGACTTATTCTTGGCGCGCTGTTCCTCTGTGGGATGCTCACCTGGCACCTGGGAAACTTCCCGATCAAGCGTTGGCCGCTTCGCGTGCTGGCCTTCATTGTGATCGAAGTGGCCGCCGAAGTGGGTATGAGTTCACTCCTCATCGGCTTTGGCCGGGAACGACTCGGTTCGCGGCTGGCCACGTGGACAGACTGGTGGCCTATGGCCGGCCAAACGTTGTTCGAACGTGGCATTATTCTCACCCTGTTCGCGCTCGTCCTGGCGGCTAGCGTCCAGACGGTGCGTCGAACGCTCGACAAACGACCCATACATCCCGTATGACCAGATCCCTCGCCTTCGTGGCGCTCAGCCTCAGCATCTTCACGTCGTCGGCCGTTGCGCAGCCGGTCGTAGTGCCTGCAACACCCGGCGCGCGCACGTCCGGCTCGTCAGCCGCCGATACGCTGCGTCCGTTCGGCACGCTGCGCGATCAAGCCTTCAAACAGCAGCGATGGCTGGAGCTGCGCATGGAACGCACGCTACCGGCACTCATGCGTCGTGCCGGGGTGGACATGTGGATTGTCCCCATGCGCGAGTACGCCGAAGATCCGCTGTTTACCGCCATCACGTCGCCGACCACATTCGCGGCCCGTCGCCGCACGATCTACGTCTTCTTTGATCGCGGTCCCACCGCTGGCATCGAACGCCTCGCACTGGGCGGCACGTCGCAGGGCAACGTGTTCAAGGCTGTGCGCAGCATGAAAGCGGTGGCAGCGCCTGCCGCTGGCAGCGGAACGACTGCTCGCACCGCAGAGTTGTGGGGTGACGAGCAGTGGAACGTCTTGAAGCAAGTCATCGAGGAACGGCAGCCGAAGACGATCGCCGTCAACACGTCTCGCACGTTTGCATTCGCGGACGGACTGTCATCGGGTGAGCGAGACGGCATGCTCCAGGCACTCGGACCGCAATGGGGCGCCAAAGTCGTGGCGTCTGAAGCGATGGCCGTGGACCTCATTGCGTCGCGTCAGCCCGAGGAAGAGGTCGAATTCACCAACCTCAATCGCGTGGCGTGGGAGATCATTCAGGAAGCATTTTCTTCCAAGGTCATCATACCAGGCGTGACGCACACCGAGGACGTCGTGTGGTGGATGCGTCAACGTCTGAACGATCTCGGGCTGAGCACCTGGTTCCAACCCAGTGTGGAAGTGCAGCGCCAGTTCGGCAGTGGCGACTTGGTTGGTGTGAACCCGGTCATTCTCAAGGGCGACGTGTTGCATTGCGACTTCGGCGTCACCGCAATGGGTCTGAACACCGACACACAGCACATGGCGTATGTCTTGCGCGATGGCGAAACGGATGCCCCGGCCGGACTGAAGAAGGCGTTGCTGATGTCCAACAAGCTGCAGGACATCACGGTTGACGAGTTGAAGCCTGGCCGCACCGGCA
>JANLVM010000291.1:0-2395 GCA_031364015.1 Gemmatimonadaceae bacterium | reverse complement strand
ATCTCCGGCATGGCGGTCGCCACCAGCATCGCGGTCACGACAAGCACCACCATCGCCGCTGCCAACTCGATCACGGCGCCACGGCGCAGCATCCGCGTGGCGCTGGGTTGCCCGAGTCGTGGTAACACGCGTTGCCAGTTGATGGCGCCGAGTCCCGCGATGACTGCGACGAACGCCAGTTTGATCAACAGCAACGTCCCATAGTCGCTGTGAAAGAGCCCCGACCACGAGCCCACATTGCGCCATCCGGCAAACGCACCGGTAACGCTCAGCAACGACGCAAACACGAGGGCCGTTGGACTGAATGCCGCCACCAGTTTTGCGATACGCTGATGCCCTTCAGCCTCAGGCGACCGGAGCAACGCAGGCACCGCCATGAACATCATGACAAACAGACTGCCCACCCACCCGCCCGCGCCAATGACATGCAATGCATCAATGGCCATGGCAACACGTGGCGTCGGCGCCGCCGCCGGATGACCAGACATCGCCATCGTCCAGCTGAGTACGACGAGGGCGGTCGTGAGCAGCAGCCAACCGAATCGCTGCGCCCGCTTTATGCGCACCACAGCAAGGAAGGCGGCAAGAATGCTTCCGGCGGCGATGAGCCAGGCGAGTCCCCACCCGGACTGCCACAAAATGGGACGCATGGTGCCCATGCTCCACGCGCCATCTTCGAAGTACACGCGATGCTGCGCCGCCAGTCGCGCTCCCTGCGCCACCGTCAGCACGATCAGCGCCCCAAACAGCCACGCGGTGATTCGCAGCACCGACTCGTCACCCTTCGATTCACCACTTCCCAGGCTCCGCTCGAAGCGCGGCAGCACGGTTAAGCGAAAGGCGACGCAGCCGATCAGCAGCGTGATCGCGGCAAACTGTACGAAGCGAATTGCCACGTACGCCGGCGACTCGACATCGAACGGCACGCTGGGCTCGGTCGGGGACACGACCTGCAGTATCCCCGGCACGAGCGCGAACACTACCGACCCACAGAACGGCCAGCCTGGTTGTCGGCACCCGGCGCGGCGACGACAAACGTGAATTCGCCCTTCATGGGGTGTCCATCGCCGCCGGCCGCCTGCCACTTCACCGTGTACCGACCCGGCGCCAGCGTGGTCGTGGTTTTGGCCACCAGCGTCTTGCTATCGCCGACCGCCGACGTGACCGAATCCAGCGGGACGGCCCGTGCGGCGGCGTCGAACAGGGTGAGCTTACTGAGCGCCGCGGTGATCGGCTCGTTGAACGTCGCGGAGATGGAGGTCGGCGCCGTGGCGACCGTTTTATTCGCCGCTGGCGTTGAACTGACCAGCTTGGGGTGCGCCGAGGCCGCGTGCACCGGCAGCGAGAGCGCGGAGGTCAAGACCAGCAACAGCAGTCGGGAACGCATCGACAGGGGATCCTCACAGGTATGTGTACCGCACCGTTTCTCTTTACGCCATGTAAAATACAGGGGTGGTTGCACATCCACAAGCCCTCCGCGTCCCGCTCACGGCGCGCGCCGGGCTCCTATTGTGCCCCCGCGTGACGGGCGACACCATCCCGGTGCGGACAGGGGTCGCCAACCGCCTGCGCATGATTGCAAAACAGGTGACTCAGTTGCCAGGCGCCGCTGTGCACGCAATGGTTGGAGTCGTGGTCGGCTGTCGGTAACGGGTGCAGCACGATAACGCCCGACGTCCACACGGCCAGCAGCACCAGTGCCGCACCGACAATCGACCGCCGAGGTACCTGAAATTCCACCGCAGCATCCTCGCCCGCCAAACGACGCACGCGACGTTCCAGCAGATCGCGACGCTGAAAACCCACCGCGAGACCGAGCGGGCCGACGTTCGCACCCGCCATGCGAAGAATGGCCGACGCGAGCGGCAGGGCGCGCTCCCGCGCCGCGTAGTCATCGGCCAGGATCTCCGATTCGTCCGCCAACTCCTCGGCAAGGCGTCGCATCGCCGGCAACCAAAACAGGACGCCCGCCAACGTGCGCCAGGCAAACTGTCGCAAGGGATCACGCCGTCGTACGTGCGCCACTTCGTGCGCAATCACGGCCTCCAACTCTTCGGCCCCCAGCTGCGTCGGGAGTGTGTGCGACACGTAAATACGCGGGGCCCACCACCCCGATGTGAACGCGGGGTTTGGCAGTGCGCGCACCACGTGCACACGGTCGATATCAAATCCCACCGCGTGCACCGCCTGCGTCAGTCGGGCATCGGCCCGCGCCGGGGTGACATCCAGCGCGTGCATGGTGCGCGCGTGTCGCCACGCGGCGCGTGTCCGATCGATCACCGCATACGCCAGCCCGGCCTGCAAAGCCAGGTGAAACGCACCATGCACGCGCTGGATGTCACCCCGGCGCGGGCCGATGCCCGACTGACGCAGGCGGTGCACGCGGTGGGATTTG
>JANLVM010000274.1:0-6801 GCA_031364015.1 Gemmatimonadaceae bacterium | reverse complement strand
GCAAGCGGCCCTCTTTGGCCAGGCGTGCTTCGAAGCCGGCTCGGCGAAGAACACCTACGGCACCGGCTGCTTCATGTTGCTGAACACGGGGCCGAAGCCCGTGCCGTCCGAGAAGGGCCTGCTGACGACGGTGGCGTGGAAAATCGGCGGTGTGACGACCTACGCGCTTGAAGGCTCGGTGTTCGTCGCCGGCGCCGCGGTGCAGTGGCTGCGTGATGGCCTCAAGGCGATTGAGGCGTCAGCTGATGTTGAACGCCTGATGAACGAGGTGGAAGACACGGACGGGGTCTACCTGGTGCCGGCGTTTGTCGGCCTCGGCGCGCCGTATTGGGACCCTCGCGCGCGCGGCGTGATCGTGGGGCTGACGCGAAACACCAAGATGGCGCACATCGCTCGCGCCGCCGTCGATGCCATGGCCTACCAGACCCGCGACGTGCTGGAGGTGATGCAGCTGGAGTCGGGTCTGCCGCTGACGACGTTGAAGGTCGATGGCGGGGCCGCGGCCAACGCGATTTTGCTGCAGTTTCAGGCCGATCTACTCAACGTCACCGTCCGTCGTCCGGTGGTCGCGGAGACGACGGCGCTCGGTGCTGCGTATCTGGCGGGTTTGGCGGTCGGCTACTGGAAGGGCACGGACGATGTGGCGACCAACTGGGCCCTCGACCGCGAGTTCCGCCCGTCGATGCCGAAGGCGAAGAGCGAGAGGTTGTATGCCGGCTGGAAGAAAGCGGTGGGGCGGTCGCTGGACTGGGAAGTGTAGGCGCGGCTGGCATTGACGATTGTCAATCGACCGATTGCCGATTGTTGGGTGATTGTGTGATTGGTCATGGGGTGATTCGATTTGAAGATTGCGTGAACGGACGATCCGCCGCCCAGACGACATCCGGCTGGGAGGACAAGACATTCTTTCAAACCTCTTGGTCCTATGCGCCAACTGTCACCGGAGTGTGCATTGGCTGGCAACCGGCGATCGAAGTCAATATGCGCACGCGTACGGCCCCGGCCCCACCACTCTGGCTCGCCGCCGCCTCCTTGAGCTTGCCCGTCGCATTCGCCCGCGCAGGCAAAGAGCCGTTGGTGCAGACCGCATCTTAGCGGGCTCAGTGCGCTTGACCACGGCACTTGATGCAGTTGTGTCCAGAAACTTCGAGCATTCTGAGGGCGCGGTACTGAAACGGTGTTTCGGGCGCGCATGGCGAGCCATTCGACCGTCCGACCGGCGCGCATGCTTAGAGTGGCATAAGACGACGACTTGCAGCGTGCCGTGGCTCCCGTCATCATGATCTACCCTGCGTAGGGGCAGATCTACTAGCGGCTCACGGGCGGCAAAGAAGGCCGCCCAGCGCGCGCGATGGACCAGTAGCCTCGCGGGGCAGGGGGAAGAGCGTCGCCCCGGCGTCTCGTCCGCCTTCTCTTCTGCCCGGACCGCGCAGTCAGTCCCTCCGTGCTATCGTTCCCGGAGGAGACAATTCGTATGAACGTGACGATCCCGAAGAGCCTTGAAGGGCTCGTCCGCGAAAAGGTAGAAGAAGGTCAGTACAGCAACGAGGACGAGGTCGTTGCCGATGCCCTCCGATTGATGCAAGCCCGGGATGACGCGGCCGAAATCAAGCGAGCGCGATTGAGAGACGCCATCGAACGGGGGTACGACGACGTGTCCGCGGGCCGAACGATCGTGCTCGAAACCGAGGACCAGATCGACGCCTTTTTCGCTGAGCTGTGAGGCACCTCGAACTCACTGAAACAGCGCGCGCGGATCTCAAATCGATCGGTCGCTACTCGATCCGCGAATGGGGTGCAGAGCGAACCGCACACTACATGACGGCTCTGTCCGACGTCATGAAAAGGCTCGTGGCTGGGACCAGTGTCAGCCGAGAGCGAGAGGATCTTCGGCCAGGGTTGCGTATGGCGACCAGCGGCCGACACTGCATTTTTTTCGAGGAAGATTCTCTGCGCATACTGGTTATTCGTGTGCTGCACGATCGCATGGATCATCACAGCCATTTCGATGTCGGCCAGCCCAACCGTGAATGATCGAGCCACTGGCGTGTAATCCGCCGCCTGCGCCTTTGGGCGGTAGTGCGCTAGTTCGCCTCAGTTCGGTGTTTCAACGGATTGCGGCGTCATATGGCCCCTGTGGCGGTAACCACCAACCATCCCTGAGCGCCTGCAACTCGCTGAACTTTCCTTGCAGCCGTCCCAACGGCTCCGTCATCCAGCCAACGTGATCAGGAGATCCTGCCACCGCGTAATGGAAGTTGGCCCGTTCCAGTTGTTCAAGTTCTGCAAACTGTTGCTCAAGCGCAGCAACGTATTGTGGGTTTACAAATTCAACCCCCTCGGCGTGCATCCGACATATTTCCGTCTGGCCACCGCAGCCGTCTATCGACGCCTTGGCAGGCTGTTCCCGTCCTCCTAGCATCACGATAGCCGGCTCAGAGATGAGGACGGCCTTGGAGTTCCCACGAAGGCCCGCTCCAGAGTTGAGGATGGTTGGGCCTTGCAGGGCGGCCAAGGGGGACTAGCGCACGCAGATCGCTTTGGGCAGCTGCCCGTTCACGCGCGGCCGTCTCCCCGCCCCCCTCACTACCTTTGAGTCCAAACGCGTTCGCGCCAGTTGGCATCGTCCAAGGACGCTTTCCCGTCGCATTGTCTGCCTAATGTCTTATGCTCATCGACTCTCACGCTCGAGCGCGCCGGAGACCGGGCCGCGCTTGTTCGATCGCCAACATCAGTGTCGTGCAGCTGGTGCTCTTGGCGGCACGCGCAGCGGATCCCATTCGGATGCTCGATGCATCCGCAGTACAACTCGATGGCGCCGGGGCTAGTGCAGCTTACACAAACGCCGCCGCACGCAGTTGCTTCAACCTCCACCCCGGCGAACTCAAGTGCTGAGGCCGGATTCGCCCAGACCCCACCTGACGGCTG
Organism: Gemmatimonadaceae bacterium; assembly: GCA_031364015.1. Taxonomy (GTDB): domain Bacteria; phylum Gemmatimonadota; class Gemmatimonadetes; order Gemmatimonadales; family Gemmatimonadaceae; genus Gemmatimonas. The sequence goes on along the minus strand of JANLVM010000274.1, from coordinate 3,873 downwards.
GACGATGCGGTTTTGTTGGTCCAAGGCTCCCAAATTGGCGAGGCGGCGGATTTTCGTCCACAAATGTCGCCATGTCGCGCTCGACCCCAGCCAACCGTGCAGGCGTCGGTCTGCCCCGCGCTGCGTAACGCCTGCCGGCGCAAGTACGCAGCGCCCGGCGTCCATTCCTGATTCCATCCTCACACCTCGCCTACTAGGCGCTGTCTACCGGGGGGCATCCGCGGATTTAGCCGCGACCGTCGTCGACGTCAAGACGCGGTGATGTTTCGCCTCGCTTAAGGTGTGGAGCAGCAGCACGTCTTGCAGCATCGTCGGATCCTTTAGGACCGCCGAGACGCCAATGCTGTTGCAGGCGGAGCCGCACGCGCGAAGGGTTTCCTCAACGACCGGAATGAGGCGACGCGTCGGGGTGAGCGCCAGGGCGCGCGCTGCACTCTGTGCACGCTCCACGATCGCCGGGTCAATCGCGCCCTCGACACGAGCGGCGTGTTCCAGCTGCTCGACATACGCCGCCGTACCGATAACATCCGGCCGCGCAAAGGGGGTTTGCAGCAGCGAGGTCATCAGCGTGCCGATACCAAACAACATCACGACACGGGGGTTGCTAGCTAGGAGGTGAATCAAGGACGAGCCGCCGAAGAAAGGTAGATACATGATGAAGTCTCTAAAAAATGTTTAATCAGGTTGCAGTTAATGGTGATGATTCACGTTCAGCGCGGCATCCACCCGAGCCACACATTCAGGAACACGACCGGCGCTGATGCAACCTGGCCGGTCTGCCACGCGCGCGTGACGCGGTGCGCCACGCCGAGGTCGACCACCGCCCCGTAGACCCGGCTGCTGACTTTCACCCCCGCATCGACGAACCCGCGGTTGTTCCACGGACGCTGCTCGGTATCGACGCTGACGGTGGCGCCAGCGAACGGCACCACGGCTACTTGGCCGCGCCGTAGCACCGTGACGCCTTGCTCGACGTGCGCGGCGGTGATCCAGTTGTCAGGTTCACTCGCGGTGACGAACCCCGAGGTTGCCCAGACGCTGCCAGGGAGCGCGACGTCCGAGAGCGGCTGCCATCCGGCCCAATAGTTGACATGCGCCGCGCGAGTAGGGCGGCTTACCGTGCCCCGCCGCACATCGCCGGCAATCCCGACGACGGCTTGAAGCACGCCGCCCCGGCCGGCGAGCATGAGCTTGCCGCCGGCGAGGTACGGCATGGTGTTATTCCACGTATAGCCGCGCGTGTCAGCGCGGACCGTGACATCGATAAAGCCAATGACGAAGAGGGGACCGCGCCGCCACAGGCTGACGCCCTGCTCAAACGTGGCGTTCCCGAGCGTGTTACCAGGCTCGAGCGGGCCGACGGTACCGAAGCTCGCATTGACGGAGCCTGGCAGGGCGATTGAGCGAGGAGGGAGATCTTGCGCTGAGGCAGTGGCGATCATGGTGAGGACGAGAATTGCCATCAACGCGATGTGTCTACACATGGCTTTCGCCTCGGGAAGCTCCTGAAACTGGTCGAACACGAAGGCTGCCTCGAAGGAGAGGGGCTCCAGCCTGATACCTCGACACCATTCAATCGCGCCGCTGAGCGTTAGGCGCTCACTCAGCAGTTGCAAGGCGGTGCGCGTGCCGGGCTTAATTCCACGTGTAGACTTGACGACCGCAGCGTCAACGGTGCGCTCCGCCACCCGAACTTCATGACCGGGCCATAGCAGCCCGGCTTGCCCGGCCTCCCATAGGTCCGAATCAAAGGCCACTTGGGCGTCCGCGCAGAGGCAGTTGAGGGTTCGCAGTGCAACATTAGATTCGACACTGTCGGGATGAACGCCTTCTATGGGTTCTCTAGTACTTGGTTCGACATCAAAAGCATTCATAGTCATGTAAAGTCATATTGTATCCTGGGTGCCAACAGTTTTGTCTCGTAAATAACGAGATTGTCATTTCATGGTTGGAAATTTAAGTTCTAGTATGGGACACTCAGAATCGTAATATAGGGAGATAAACAGTGCATATAGAGTCATTTATGGACGTTTGTGCCATAATAATTCCGTTTGTTCTTATTTGGAACACTAGCGTCCGTGCGACTTAGCCGGATTGCCAACTAGTGGATCTTCGGTAGATCCCTCGGGTCTCGCAGGCTAAGTTACAAGGGCGACTGGTACCCCGGGTGTGCATAACTGCCTTGATGTGTTTTTTTGATTGATTGCTTAAGTCGTTCTTTAACAACGCTTAGCACCAGATACGTATTTCTAATGTAGTACGAAGTAGTACGATGGAACATAACTTTAGGACGAGCTTCGGTTGAACTAAGTAAAGTACGGCAAACATTAGACATTTGGAAAAGTTCTGTGTTGGCGTAGCCGTTGCTATACGACAAGTCATGGAACAGACCAAAACCGTGCTCGGACTTTGCGAAAGTCTTTGCCAAAAACCTGAATACACGGGAATTTGCGTCGTGATTCCGGCGCATAACGAGTCGTTGCTGGTGCGACGCTGCATCGACAGCGTCCGGGCCGCCGGCGTTCACGCCCACCATATCTACGTCATCGATGACGGCTCGACCGACGACACGGCCGCCCAAGTGCGCGCCGTGCCGGGGGTTCACCTGCTGTCGGATGGCCGCAAGCGCGGGAAATTAGGCGGCATTCGCGAGCTCCTCACTCGCTTCGCCTTGGCGACGCGCTACGAGTATCTGGCGATCCTGGATGCCGACAGTCACGTCGCGCCGGAATATTTTCACGAGATCCTCGTGCGGTTCCTCCAAGACGCCGAGACCGTGCTGGTGTGCGGCGCGCCCCACAGCGAACGCTATAACTGGCTGACGGCCTATCGCGCGTATGAGTACGCTGTAACGTTGCGCTTGTATCGACAAGGCCAGCACGCGATGGGCGTGATTACGGTGGCGCCGGGCTGCGCGTCGGTCTACCGCACGCGCGTGCTTCCCCAGTTGGACTGGGACAGTCAGACCCTAGTCGAAGACATGGACCTGACGGTGCAGGTGCACCGCGGCAAGCTGGGCCGCGTGGCCTATACCGCCGCCGCCGTCGCGTATACGCAAGACCCCCGCACCCTCCGGGATTACGTCGGACAGTTGACGCGCTGGTATCGCGGCACGTGGCAGGTGATGCGGTTGCGGCGGGTGCCCTTTGGCAAGCAGCGGATTGATGCGGAGTTTGCCCTGCTGCTCGGCGAGGGGCTGTTCTTCTCGCTGGTCACGCTGTGCCTGCCGCTCCTCGCGTGGCTCTGGCCTTCCGTTGTCTTGCGATTACTATTGATTGACCAAGCGATTGTGGTCGCCCTCGCCACAATGTGCGCCGTCTCCCTTAAGAGGGCGGACATTCTGGTTTGGGTGGTTGCCTTTCCCCTGCTACGCCTGGTGAACAGCGCTGTGCTGCTCCGAACGTTTTGGGTAGAAGTCGTGCGTCGACAGCACGCGCTCGACTGGTTCAGCGTCGGCCGTTATCGCGATGGCACCGACGAGTCGAAGGCGCCAGCTGGTTCAGGACCCGGTGGGGTCCAGCGCAATGGCTAAAGTGGGTGCCGGGCCGGATCTCTTGCGGACTAGTCCGAAGCGGCATGCAGATTCGTCCGATAGTTTCGCGAATAGATGGCGGCATCGCTTGAACAAGTTGTCCGGTCATCGGGCGGCCAGCATCTAACCACAACGGCGTCCCGGCCTGATCAGTCCGGCAGAAATGAGTACTCATCTTTTCAAGCGGGCCGCTCGGGGGTTTTGTCATTTGATCCCGGTCATGCGACCTCGACTACAGGCCACGATTCAAGCCCGACGAGCATTCCCGAGTCCATTCCTCATCGATAGGGGAAACACAATGAATCTTAGGCGCGATTGTGTGCACTCGTCATTCGTTCACC
>JANLVM010000272.1:0-7556 GCA_031364015.1 Gemmatimonadaceae bacterium | reverse complement strand
AAGTCCTACGTGCCGTAACCCTGGTGGGCCGCGTTCGGTACGCACCCCAAGTAACCGTCGCACACGGTGAGTGGTGATGGGCGCGCTGTGGCGCCCGCGCCCGGTGGGTTTGAAATGGGTGTGCACTCGCTCGTGGTGTTCGGCGCGAGTCCATCAGACTATCCGATTCAGCCAAAGGAACACGGGGTCGACTTCCTGCTCGACCATCGGCATTTCTGGCTGCGGAGTCCACGGCAGGTGGCCATCATGCGGGTTCGGCATGAGTTGGAACAGGCCATTCATGATTTTTTCTATGCGCGAGATTTCATTCGCTGCGACACGCCGATTCTGACGGCCGCCATCGGCGAGCGCGCGGGGCTCTTCAGCACGGAGTACTTCGAAGAGGGCACCGCCTACCTTGCGCAAACCGGACAACTCTACGGCGAAGCGTTAGCGGCGGCGTTAGGACGGATCTATACCTTCGGACCAACGTTCCGCGCAGAAAAGTCCAAGACGCGACGCCATCTCACCGAGTTCTGGATGATTGAGCCGGAGATGGCCTGGTACGATCAGGACGACAACATGGACCTGCAGGAAGCGTTCGTGCGCTATCTCGTGGAGCGCGTCCTCGAACGTCGCCAGGAAGAACTCAAGGTGCTCGAGCGCGACACCAGCAAACTGGATTGTGTTGCCCAGCCGTTTGTTCGACTCCACTACGGCGACGCGGTCACCCTGGCGCAGTCAAAAGGCAGCGACGTGGTGTGGGGTGACGATCTGGGTGCGCCTGATGAAGCGATGATTGTCGACGAATACCAACGCCCGGTGTTTGTCATGAATTATCCGAAAGGTGCCAAGGCGTTCTACATGAAGGAGAACCCGGCCGATCCGCGCACGGTGCTGTGTTCGGACCTGCTGGCGCCCGAAGGGCGTGGCGAGATTATTGGCGGCTCGCAGCGCGAAGACAACTACGACAAGATCCTCCAGCGCCTCATCGAGGAGAAATTGCCGATCGAGGCGTACGGGTGGTATCTCGATTTGCGCAAGTACGGCACGTTCACCCACTCGGGATTCGGCCTGGGCTTCGAGCGCACCATCGCCTGGATCTGCGGGATTGAGCACATCCGCGAGGTGATTGCGTTTCCGCGGATGATGGGGAGACTCGCTCCCTGAACTCAGTTCTGTTCGGCGCCTTTCACCTCGTCCCAGAGTTCGTCTTGTTGGGCAAGGGTCAGCGCGTTGAACGTGAGCCCTCGCACGTGCGCCAGCGTCTCCATCGCCGCGTACCGTCGCGTGAACTTCGCGTTGGTGCGATCCAATGCCAACGCGCCGTGCATCCCCGTCTTCCGACATAAATTCACGACCGCAAACAGCAGGTCGCCCAGTTCTGCTTCCAACGCGTCGGCGTTGCGCACCCCACCGGCGTCATCCAGCAACACGGCGACTTCTTCGAGTTCTTCTCGCACTTTCGCCATCGGGCCGAGCGCATCGGGCCAGTCAAAGCCGACGCCGGCGGCGCGGTCTTGCAGTCGGTGCGCGCGATGCAGCGCTGGAAGCCCAGTGGGAATGCCTTCGTCCAGGGCACGACGTTGGGCCTTCGTCGCCTTCAACGCCTCCCACGACCGTTTGACGCCGTCACCGTACAAGTGCGGATGTCGCGCGTGCATCTTGGCGATCAGGGCACCCGCGACGTCCTGCGCACTAAACGCGTCGCGACCCTCCGCCACGACGGCATGGAAGAGCACTTGCAGGAGCAGGTCGCCCAATTCGTCGCGTAGCACGGCGTCATCGCCGAACACGATGGCGTCATCCACTTCGTGCGCCTCCTCCAGCAAGTACGGGCGCAGCGACGCGTGCGTCTGCACCCGATCCCAGTCGCATCGCGCGCGAAGGTCACGCATGAGTGCGAGGGCATCATCCAGTGAGCGAGGGGCGGGGGCCCCGGTCGGCAACGGTCCGTCTGACATGTCCGATGAGATCCTTTCGCGCGCGCCGTGCGCGGGTATTGATTGAGGGATGCTGCGTCCTCATGTGCACTCCGAGCCAATATACCCCGACCGCTCCCCCCCATCGTTGCGGGCATGGGTCGACGTCGACCTGGATGCCGTGCGTCGCAATGCGGGCAAACTGCAGTCGAAGGCCGGCGTCCCGCTCGTGGCCATGGTGAAGGCCGATGGGTATGGCACCGGTATGCTCCCCGTGGTACGCGCACTCGGCGCGTCGTTTCGCGGTGACGTCGTGGCGCCCCACGGAGTGGCCGTACCGTGGGCGTTTGGCGTGGCCACCCTCGACGAAGCCGCCACGTTGCGACAGGCCGGATGCCTGGCGCGGGTGATGTGCACGACGCCCGTAACGCTTCGCGACCTGCCCGACGCGCGGATGCTCGACGTGCGCCCTGCACTGCATCGCCCCGAGGACATCATCGCCTGGTCGGCGTTGGGAGGCGGTGCGTGGCATTTGTCTATCGACACCGGCATGTCGCGCGCTGGCATCCAATGGGATACGGTCGCTCCACTGGCACTCGTGCTGCGAGAGCATCCGCCGGAAGGCATCTTCACGCACTTCCATTCGGCCGGGTGTACCGACGGTTCTCGCGAGGTGCAAGAACGCCGCTTCACCGATGCCCTGCGAGTTCTGGCCCACGCCCTGCCGCACGACGCGCTGATTCACAGCGACAACAGCGCCGCGATCGCCGCGCGGAGTCCCTCACCAGGGCATCTCGCGCGTCCCGGTATCGGACTGTACGGGTCCACCGCCACGGCAGCGCTCGACCTCGAGCAGGTGGTGCATTTACGAGCGCGCATTATCGATCTGCGCGAGCTCCACGACGGCGAAACGGTGAGCTACGGCGCGACGTATCAGGTGAGCGGTCTGCGGCAGATTGCGACCGTGGCACTGGGTTACGCCGACGGGTATCGACGCGCGCTTTCCAACCGAGGCCACGCGCTCGTGCGCGGGAAGCGCGTGCCCGTCGTCGGAACGGTCACGATGGACATGACGATGCTGGATGTCACGGCGTTGAACGGCGGATGCGCGGTCGGTGACACGGCCACATTCATCGGCCGCGATGGCACCGAGTGTTTGTGGACCGACGAGGTGGCGGCGCAGGGCGAACTCTCGCCCTACGAGCTCCTCGTGGGCCTGCGTCTTCGGCTGCCGCGACGGTATTTCGAAGCGTCGACCGATGCACGCAATTTCGAAACCCCCGTATGACGGTTCCCTCGCGCGCGCTGAGCGCGTCGGCGACCCACGGCGCCGAACGACGCGCGCTTATCCTGATCCTGGACGGAGTCGGCTGCGGCGCCGCCCCGGACACTGCCGCCTATGGCGATAGTGGGAGCGACACCATCGGCAATGTGGCCCGCGCGGTTGGCGGGCTGCATCTGCCCAACCTTCAGCGACTCGGCCTGGGTAACCTGTCGGAGATCGCCGGGGTCGAACCGATAGCCAATCCCACCGGCGGATGGGGAACCATGCTTCCACGTTCAGCCGGCAAGGACTCAACCACCGGCCATTGGGAGATCGCCGGCCTGCACTTGGCCAACCCCTTTCCGACCTACCCGCGCGGTTTCCCGCCTGCCGTCCTTCGAGCGTTCAGCGAGGCGACCGGCCGCGAGGTCATCGCCAACACGGTAGCCAGCGGAACGGCGGTGATCGACGAATTTGCCGAGGAGCAGCGGCGGACCGGCGCCTGGATTGTGTACACCTCAGCGGACTCGGTCTTTCAGATCGCCGCTCACGAGGCCTGTATCCCTCTCGGAGAGTTATACCGTGCCTGCGAGATTGCCAGGGCGCAATTGGTGGCTCCGCACGACGTCTCCCGTGTTATTGCTCGTCCCTTCGAGGGAACTCCTGGCGCCTGGACGCGTACCGCCAATCGTCGCGATTACTCCCTCCAACCGCCGGGAACGACCCTCTTGGACGTGCTGGCCGAAGCGGGCATTCCGCGAACCGGGATAGGCAAGGTCGATGACCTTTTCGCTGGACGGGCCATTTCGGCCACGCACACGGCCGACAACGCGCAGGGGCTTGCAGCCTTGGTCGCGTGGCTTTCTGGCCCAACGCGTGGGTTCTGCTTCGCAAATCTGGTAGATTTCGACCAGATGTATGGGCATCGCAACGATGTCCGTGGCTTCCAGGGGGCGCTCGAAGCGTTCGATCGCGCCCTGCCCAGTCTGATGTCCGCCCTTCGGGAGAGCGATTTGCTGTGTATCACCGCCGACCACGGAAACGACCCGACCACACCTTCCACCGACCACGCGCGCGAGCGGGTGCCGTTGTTAGTGGCGGGTGCGCGCGTGCACGGCGGACCTCTCGGTGAGCGCGACACGTTCTCCGATCTTGGCGCCACCGTCGCCGACTGGTTTGGACTCGCGTGGCGCGGGCGAGGGACATCATTTCTTCCCACCCTCTTGGGCGCATGACGGCTGGCGGTAGTTTGACAACGATGCGGGACGCTGACAGGGCCGGGAGCACCGCAGAGTTGGCGTCGCTGCGTGCCGCCGCTGAGACCGCGCGCGGGAACGCGTGGTGCCCGTACTCGCAGTTCTCAGTCGGAGCCGCGCTGCTCACCAACGACGGACACGTGTTTGTGGGATGCAACGTGGAGAACGCGTCGTATCCGGCAGGCACCTGCGCCGAACGTGTCGCACTCGGCACCGCAGTCGCTGCTGGGGCGCGTCGATTCACGCGTGTTGTCATTACGTCCGACGCCGCAGAGCCGACACCGCCGTGCGGCATCTGTCGCCAGGCGTTCGTGGAATTCGCGCCAGATCTCGATATCGTGGCGATCTCGCCGGACGGACGTACGGCGCGCTGGTCGCTGTCCGAGTTGCTTCCCGCTCCATTCACGCCCGCATCGCTCAAACATGCTTGAGCGTTTCACTGTGACGTCCTCCATGACCAACCGTTGGCAATTGTTGCGATACGTGACACACGCACGTTTCTTGCGCCCGCGAGTGGCCCGGGCCCGACGGTCGATCGTTCTGGGGACGCTGCTGGTCGCTGGTGCCGCCGCGTGCACGGAGACGTTCACCGGCGGCGATGCCTGTCCGTCGCTCTGTCCCGCCAGGCCGAGCGCGTTCAAGGACACGATCCTCGACGCCGTCATTCTCGATACGACGTTGGGCGGCTACCCCGAACTGGGACTGTCGGCGACGTTGCTGCTGGCGAACCGCGTGGACACCCTGGTCACGCGCGGAGTGCTGCGGTTTGATGTGCTGCCAACGTCGTACCTTCCCAACAGAACGGGCGCCAGCGAAAGCATTACGGCGGTCGACTCGGTGGTCCTCGTGCTGCCGCTCGACACCGCCGGACGAAAAGGCCGCACGCCGGTCACCATCGAGGCGTTCGACGTGGACACGACGCAGAACGATTCATCGCGTGCGGTGGTGACGTCGCTGTTTCGCGCCGACCGGTTGATTGGCTCGACGATCGTCACCCCGTCAACGCAGGGTGATTCCCTGCGCATCCCGATATCCAGGACGGTACTCGCCGCCAAGATTGCCACCGGCGCGCGATTGCGCGTCGGATTGCGCATCAGTGGCGGCAACGGACAGCTGCGCATTATCGCGTTCTCGCAAGGCGCCGGCGCCCCGTATTTGCGTTTCGATCCGAGTACCGACACGACCTTCGCACCAATTCCGGTCAGTCCCTCGACGTCGGTGGAATTGGCTACGTCCGATGTGAACCTGTCGTACCTGATTTACGCGTTGGTCGTGAAGGGGTCCCTCCCGCCCGACGCGTCGACGTTGGTGATTGGTGGATTCCCGGCGTATCGCACGTATCTGCGCTTTCGTCTTCCCCGCGCGATCAGCGACTCCAGTACGATCGTGCGCGCCGAGGTGCTGCTCACGCAGCGACCCTCGACCTTTGCCAATGTCGCCGATACCGTGTCGCTGCTTCCGCTCGTGCCGACGACCACCACATCGGTGTCCGATATTCGACGTATACTCGATCTGTCCGCCGACGGTATCTTTGCGGCGCTCGATTCCACACGACTCGTGCCACGGGACAGTGGCCTGCGCGCGATCAACGTGCTGAGTCTCGCCCGTTCCTGGGGAGGATTGCCCGCCAATGTGCCTCGCGCCCTCGCATTTCGAATCAGCATGGAAGGGGCGCAACCGGCAGAGCTTCGCTTTTTCTCCACTAAGGCGTCGGCAGCCCTGCGGCCGCGACTCCGCATCACCTACCTTCCGCGAACGGAGACGGCCATACCATGAGCCGCGTACGACATGGAGTGTCTGCGGCCGTGATGGTGCTCTTCTGGGCGCCGTTCCTGAACGCCCAAGGCACGCTGAGTGGTCTGGGATTCGGGTACCCGGTCGGTGGGGTCAGCACACGCGCGGCTGCGACCGGTGGGGCGTTCGGCGAGTTCGACCTGCTCAGCCCGGTGAACCCGGCATCGCTGGGAAGCACTACGCGCACCGTGGTCACTGTGCAAACGGAGCCGGAATATCGCCGGCTGCGAGCGGGTACCGCGAACGACAAGAGCACCGCACAACGCATTCCGCTGCTGATGTTGGCCTTTCCGGTGCACAACAGCGTGGGGGTGGCGCTCAGCGCCACCACGTTCCTCGATCGCAGCTATTCCACCACCACGACGGGCGACATCATCATCGACGGTGTGCCGATCAGCACGACCGATCAGTCGGATGTGCGCGGATCGATCGCCGACGTGCGCGCGGCGACGGGCTGGCGCATTAACGAGCGCTTCAGCGTCGGGTTCGGTGCGCACATGTTTACCGGCGACAACCTCGTCGCGCGTTCGCGCACGTTCGCGGATTCCACGCAGTTCGGCAATGTGCTTGATTCGTCCCGCGTCGTGTACTTTGGCTCGGCGTTCTCCGTGGGCGGAGAGTGGCGCGTCCGCAGAGGACTGGCGACGATGCTGTCGTATCGGAAGGGAGGCGGGCTGGATTCGCGGGTCCGCGATACGGTGCGGACACAGGCCAACGTCCCCAATCGCCTTGGCGTCGGCATTCGTTTTGACGGAATACCCGGGTCGATCTTTGCGTTCAGTGTTGACCGTCAGGAATGGTCCCGGATGCGCTCGCTGGGGTCGATAGCCGTGCAGCCGCGCGACGCCACCAGTTGGCACGCGGGCGCTGAAGTGGCGGGACCTCGCCTGCGCGGGTCACCGGTGCTGGTGCGCACCGGGTACGCGCGCAATGCGCTCCCATTTGGCGTCGGCAGCAACGTGGTGAATGAATCACGCCTGTCCGCCGGTGTCGGTATTCCCGTCGCGCGTGAGCAGGCGTCCGTCGACTTCTCGATTCAGCGAGCCAATCGCACCTTGGTCGGTGGCGGCGCAAAGGAATCTGCGTGGCTGCTGGGCGTTGGCCTCCAGATCCGCCCCTGAATGTCTGTGGCCCCCATGTTGGACGCGCCGATGGAGACACCGATCGAGACACCGAGCGCGGTGCCGATCGTATCGACCAGGCCCACGGTCTATATCGAGACCTACGGATGTCAGATGAATGTCTCGGATTCGGAACTCATGTATGGCAACCTCATGGCGCACGGCTATACGCCGGTCGATGCGCCCGACGGCGCCGATGTCATCCTGGTGAACACCTGCG
>JANLVM010000365.1:0-3205 GCA_031364015.1 Gemmatimonadaceae bacterium | reverse complement strand
ATCGGCCGCCCAATCGATCGCCAGCACCTCGCCGGACTCCGAGCGCACGCGGGCGGTCCGGAAGGTCGCTTCGCGCGTCCATTCATCGAACCGGGGCGCGGGCTCGATGTCGAATTGTGCACTGCGCAGACTCTCGATGTCTGCTGTACTGGCGCGCACCACTTCACCGGCGACTTCGGGGAAAATGTCGAAGTCGCGCGAATACCGCGGCGACGAGTCGGCCGCGTTGGCAATGATACCGCCCGCGAAGTGACTCTCCGGCGATCGATTCTTCGCGAGAACCGCTAGGACGGATTTCTGAAATTCGCTGAGAGGCATTGGTCGAGCTGCTGAGCGGCCGTCCACGCCTCTCGGTTACCGTACTTCCGAAGGTTCTGTACAACGAGGCGCACATCATCAGCAGACACGAGACGCGCATCCGGACGCCAGAACCAGAAACATTCCGGAAACTGGATGACCAGCGCGGCCGCCGATGCCAGCAACGTCGAAAGCGCAGAATCGGTCGCGTCGACCGGTGCAATTGCCGGACTCTTCATCTGGTAAGCATACGGCACAGGCTTCGAGCGATCAACTCCGCTTGCAAGGCCAAGCAGCCGTACGGCCGAGCGCTGTACTCAGCCGACGTACGTATAGGCGAAGCCCTTTTCCTGCGCGCGGTTCGTGTCAATGACGCCGCAGCAACCACGCGTGCTGTCGGCGTCACGAGGTTGGCCTTGAAATCGGCCTCGACGTCGGCGGCAGTGAACCCGCCTTCAGTCGCCACCGAGCGAGCGATGCGCGCCGTCGACAAGCCGCAGATCGCGACGATCACGCCACGGGCCGAGAGATCGTTGGCCGCTTTCGCAAACGCGTGTTTCGTCGCCGGAGCGCCATTCACCGGCACCTTCTGCGACTCGGCGAGCTTGTACTTCGTCCACAACGTTGGTGATGTCCGCCAGAAGGATCGCGCTCCCGCCGGTGGCCGGAATCTTCTTGAGCTTGCCGTTAGCGGCAAAGGCAATCCACGCGCCGTCCGGTGAGAAGTACAGTTGCTGCACCCCTTCGGTGCCGTCGAGGCGTTGCCATTGTACATCGTCAAATGCGCGCACGTATACGCGCACGATGCCGACGCTGTCCCGTGCGGTGAAGGCGACGCGCCGCGCGACCGAAGAGATGTCCACCGAATATGAGGTCGCCGAGATGCTTGCCCCGTCGGGTTGCTCGATCGTGAGCCGCATCGGTGCAGCGACAGATGACGTGTTGCTCCGGGCCGCTCGCCACCATCCGAATCCCGTGGCGCTGGCGACAATCGCGAGCAGCGCTGCCACCGCGAGCATGCCGCGTGAAGTGCGCGGTCGCGCGGCCGTGGCGCCAGTGCGCGCGATGGTGGACTGGCCCTCACGCCCAACGCGTAGATGTCGCTGCGCGCATCGATGGTGCGTTCGCCCATCGCTTGTTCTGGGCTCATGTACTGCGGAGTGCCGAGACTCAGGCCCGTTTGCGTCATGCGTTGTCCGCCCGCGCTTTGCACAGCCAATGCAATCCCAAAGTCGGCGACGAGTGCCGAGCCATCGTGCAGAAGAATGTTCTCGGGCTTGATGTCGCGATGGATCACGTTTAGTCGATGTGCGTAGTCGAGCGCGAGGTACACCGTGGCCATGCCGCCGGTGCCGAGTTCGCGCTCGAGGCGGTAGCGGTCGGCGAGCGCGGCGGCGAGGCGTGTCACGATTTCGGTCATGGCATTCGGTCCAATGCCGCGGCAACGGCATCGCACGCCGTGATGAGATCCGTCACGATGCGAGCATCGACGAGCAACTCACCCTCGTATTCACTCTGATTGCGCAGCTTGTAACATCGGTCGAGTACACGCCACACCTCTGGACTGGACCGAGACCGAGTGTGTGCGGCAGGACCTGAAAGACTATATACCGATTCGCGGAGCGATACCCCGTGCGACGCAACGCCGCGAGACAGAGCGCGTGCGCGGCATTGTAGGCGAGGTCGAAGCGGCCTTCGAGCGAGTTCGCCTCGCGCTTGGCGTCGGCGAGACGGATCCGGCCCGATCTGATGAGGCCCGTCAGCTCCGCAACGTCAGGGGCTTCCGCGCGAAGGGGTCCACCAGAACCCGCGAGATTCTCAAGCGACGAGGTCAGCGTCGCCTCCAATGACCCAGATTTTCGGTTGTGACAGCACCCGCACCACAAACGCGTTGCGCGCGGCGACGCGGCGAGCCAACTCCTCGCGCGTGTAGACCGTGGGATTCACCGTCCGCCCGAGACGGGCTGCCGCCTGTTCGAGCGCAGCGAACACGTCGCCGTACGCCAGCGTATCGCTGATCACCATCAGGTCGACGTCGCTGGTGCTCGTATCTGTGCGTTTGGCGACGGAGCCGTACACAAAAGCGGCGTGCAGATCCATCGCGACGTTGGCGAGCGCCGCACGCAGCACGTCAGCCAACCCGGAAGTTTTCAGCACGAGATCGCGCACCGTCGCGAAAACGGACGCGGAGGCGTTCGCCTGAAAGTGCTTTTGATTGCCGACGCGCGTGACAGTCACGAGACCCGACGCTTCCAGGGACGCGAGCTCTCGCTGGACGGCACCCGTGCCACTGTCCGCCAGACGAATGATCTCGTTCGCGTAAAAACTCCGATCCACGTTGCCGAACAGCACCGCGAGGACGCGCTGCCGGGTCTTCGGGAACAGCGCGTTTGCGACGGAGAGCGGGGCCGGATTCGATATAGTACCCATAACGGGTATGATAATTCCCATTACGGGTACGGTCAACGTCTGCGATCGCTACAGTGTGGCACGGTGGCAAGAAACTCAGTCAGAGGTCCATCGACGCGCGCGAGCACGTGGTACCGCTCGAGGCGATACCGGTCGACGAGGGCGGTGTTGAGGCGCTCGGTCTGGTTACTCATTTTTTCGCCCCCGCCTTCCTTTTCAATTCTTCGAGGAGGTTCGTCACGAGGACCACCTTCTCCCGCCCGCCCCGTCCCACGGCATCGGCGATCGTCCGCCTCATCAGGAACCGCTGATCCCCCGGTGCGACATCGAAACGCGCCGAGGACGCCGACGAGCGCACGTCGGCCGGGAGCACGAAGAGCTTCTTCCGCTCGCGCACCGAGAACGCGGGCTGGGTCGCGATAGTGGCCGCCCAGAGCTCGTTCGCGCTGGTGACGTAGAACAGCTCGCGCCCACTGTGCGACCAGACGGGATCGCCGCC
>JANLVM010000137.1:0-5450 GCA_031364015.1 Gemmatimonadaceae bacterium | reverse complement strand
GATCGGGCGAAACGTGATGCGTTTCTGGGGCGCCTGGAACCCACCATGACGGGTGCGTTGCCGTTGTTGCAGGACACGTTGGCCGACGGTGTGTTTGCCGTGACCGTCGTTGACGTGAGTGCGCGACTGGACATCAACAACGCGGGCGCCGACGGTCTCGCGCGATTGTTCTCCACCGTCACCTCGCCCACCAACGCGCGCGCTATGGCGGCGCGCATCGATGCGGTGGTGCTCGGTGACGAATCTGGATTGCGCGATGCACGGATGCGTGCGCGCGACTCCCTGGCGGCGGTGCTCTTGGGGCGCGACGTGAGTCCCCGTCAGCGCCGGCCCTTTGAATCGCTCGATGCGCTGCGCGATGTGCTGGGGCTCGACCTGTCCGTACTCGCCCAGGTCGCACCGTTTCTCACCGTCGACGGCGACGGGACAATCAATCGCCGGGCGGCCTCCCGCGAGGTCCTCGCGTCGGCCAGCGGGTCGTTGGTCGATGCACCAACGCGGCTCTTGTTGATTGCGCGCGGATGGCAGCGCGGTCACCCACTGTCGCGGCAGATCGAAGCGGTATTCGATGTGGCTGACGACGGCTTGCACCTGGTGCGCTGGCGGGAGCGCGACCTGTGAGTGCACCCATAAGCCTGATGTTGGACCCTGCGGTGGCTCGCGTCGTCACCGCCGACGGACGTGAGGTGCACAGCATCGTGTGGTCGCCCGACGCTCCAGACGCGATGGTCGATGCCGTGCGCGCCGTCGTTGGGTCGCCATCGGCGATCGTGGTAGTCGTGGGACTTGGTTTTCTGGAAATCGCACAGCCTGACCTTCCGCCCATGGCCGCCGGTGCAAGACGCGCCGTACTCTGGCGCGATGCAGACCGCTATTTCCCACTGGACGAACCGATTGCTGTCGTCTCTGCAGAGGCGTTCGTCTTCGCCGTACCAGCGCGTCAACTCAACGCCTGGGTGCGCGCGATTGGCGCGATAGGCCCGGTGCGCACTATCGTCACCGCACCACAGCTGTGCGCGCTCGCGTTAGCGAACGGCGAGTGGGCAATTCCGGTCGCCGACGGAGAACGTGGCGTGGTGCAGGTTCGCGACCACCGGCTCACGTCGGTGCGACGCGTTCCCCGAAACACTCACACCGACGACGCGCCAGACGCCGATATGCACCTGCTTGGGCGTGAGGCGTTACGCTGGATCGACGCGCCGCTCGAGTCGCAATTACTTGATGCGACACTCGCCACCGTGTTCGCGCGCTCCCGGCAGCGACGCTGGCTTACGTCGGCGGTATTGGCGACCGCAGCGGTGCTGTTCTTGTTCTGGTCGGTCGACCGCTGGCGCGGCGAACAGCTCAACACGCTCGTAACAGTGGCGGCGCTGCTGACCGAGCAGGCGTCGCCTGCTGTACGGGCCGAGTCGCGTCTATCACGAGCGCACGACGAAGTGACGCTGCTCGCTGGCGCGAGTGTGGCGCGACACGCGCCGGATGCACCGTTGGTGGTGTTGGCGCAACTCAGTCGCATTCTGCCGAAAGACGCGTTCGTCCAGCGCCTGGAATGGGATGGCCAGCTGTGGCGAGTGGACGGCACTGCGGACAACGCACGTCGGCTGGTGCCGCTGTTCGATGGCGATGCGCACTTTCGGGATGTCCGCATCGCCTCTGCCAGCCAGCGATTCCTTGATGCCGGACGTCAACGGGAGTCGTTCGCGATCAGCTTTCGCACGCGTTCGCCCGCTGGAGGTGCGAATGGGACGCCCTGACGCCGTCAGTGTACGTGAGCGGCGCGTGGTTGTCGCCGGTGCCGCCGTCGTGGGCATCGCCCTCCTGGTCACATATGGTCTGCTGCCCTTTGCGCAACACTGGCAAACGCGTGAGCGCGCGCTGGATGCGGCGCGAGCCCGCGTGGCCTACTTGCAGGAGCTCACCGCACGCACCAGCAGTTTGGAGTCTGCCGCCGCCGATGCCGAGCGCGTGCTGTCGATGCAAAGCCGTCGGGTGCTCCACGCGCGGTCCTCGACGTTGGCCGCCAGTGCACTGCAGACATTTTTGCAGGACGCCGCCGATGCGAGCCATTTGGCCGTGACGAGACTCGAAGTATCACCCGACGATAGCGTGCGAGCCGACGGGGTGAACGCGGAGGTCTCGCAGCAGTCCGTCGGCACGGTTACCGTCGGCACGGTTACCGTCGGCACGGTTACCGGCGTCACTCGGCTGCCCGCCGCGCTCTCGGCGTATGGCGACGTGGGTGGAGTAGCCGCGCTGCTGGATTTCCTGGCGACTGGTCCGCGCGTGCTGTCCATTGAACGTGTTTCGTTGCTGCGTAACGCCGCGTTGCTGGGTGCGCCAGACGTCGTGCAGATCACGTTGTCGCTTCGCGCTCCGGTACTGCCCGAATGATCGCGGCGCCCGATCGATCGCCGACACCGGTAGGCCGATATGGAAATATCAGTGCGCGCTCGACACGTTGGCTGGACATCGTGGCGGCCACGTGTACGGCCGCCGCGCTGCTGCTGCTGCTGCTGCTGTTGTTGATGGTGCCCACGTCTATGGAGTTCAACGCGGATTCGCTGAACGATGCCGCTCGCACCGCTCCCGTTATCCCTGCGCGTGCGAGCAATCCGCCCCCTGCGATGCCTGGTCCCGGAATGGATTCCCTGATTTCGATCGTGGTCAATGGCAATGTGTTCAGCGCGACGCGGCGTGCACCCACCGTGCGATTCGTCGTGCCCGGTGAGACCGCGTTAGACATGGCACCCCTGACCGCCAGCATGTCACCCGCCGCGTACGGCGATGGTGAGGGCAACGGGTTGCCGCGCCTTTCGGCAATCGTCGCCATGGATGGGGAACGTCGGGCACTCTTGCAGTTCGTCGTGAGCGATGGTGCGCCGCGACTGTATCGCGTAAACGACGTACACAGTGGCTATCGGATCGTGCGTATCGATTCGAATGCTGTCGTCGTCGCTAGCCGTGCGGGGACGCGCACCCTGCGACTTTCGCAGCGCGCAACTCCGGACACTCTCGAGAAACGCCCGTGATCTTTTCCCTCGTTCGACGGCCTTGGTCGCTCACCGCATCACGGGTGACGTGGGTCGTGCTGTTCACTGCTGCGAGCTCGGTGGTGGGAGCGCAAACGCCTCCGCGCACTGGAGCAGCCGCGAATAGCGCCACAGCGTCGAGCACCATGCCACAGGGTACCACCCTCGATTTCGTGAACGCGCGACTTGCCGACGTCATACGCACGCTTGCGACCATGTTAGGACGCACGGTGGTGATGAGCGACGTCCCCGATGTTCGCGTGACGTTCGCCACCGCAGCGCCCGTTCGGCCCGGTGAATTGGAGAGCATCTTCGAATCGGTTCTGGAATCGCACGAGCTGATGCTGGTACCGAAGGGCAACGTGGCGCAGGTGATGCCGACTGAGAAAGCGCCGGCCACCGGCACATTGCGCACGGGGTACACCTTCCCCGATCCACCACCATTGGGTCTCGTGACCCAGTTGGTACCGCTGCAATCGATTCGCGCCGATGAAGGCGCCGACGCGCTGCGTGCCGTCCTGTCAAAAGGTGCGCGCATTGAATCAGTGGCCCGGTCGAACGCGCTGCTGATTACCGATCGCGGCGTCAACGTCGCGCGCTACCTCGACCTGCTGCAGAAACTCGACGCGGCGCCAGCCGGTGAGTCGGGATTGCGCACGTACGTCGTTAATCTCAAGTACGCGTTGGCCGACGATCTGGCTGGCGCGCTCGGACAGCTGTTCGGTATCCAGGTCGCATCGAGCAGCGGCGGATCGCTGGCCGATCGATCGCTGTCGCGCGCGCTCGATACGTTTCGCGCGCGTGACGCCGAAACGTTTCGTCAGCGTTCGATGCCAGGGACAGCACCCAGTTCCGCGGCGCCCGTCGCAGGAGGAACGCCGCGGGATTCCGCGGCTGGTCTCCTGGTGGGGCGAACAACGATTGTGGCCAATGCGCCAACCAACGCCCTCGTGATTCGAACCGCACCACCGAATTTCCCGCTCTTGCGCGAAACGATCGACGCCCTGGATACGCGCCCTGCGCAGGTGCTGTTCGAAGTCACCATCGCCGAGATCGCCTTAGGCCGTGGCTTGGAGTTTGGCGTCGACTGGGCGGCGATCAATCGGGGCGGCGACGTGCGGGCGCAATTCGGCAATCCCGAAAATCCCGACACGGGGTCGACGTCCGCGCTGCTACGATTGGTGCGACTCGATGGAACGGCCATTCGCGCCATGCTCAGAACCATCGCATCAACCAGTAACGTCCGCGTTCTCTCCACACCCGAGATCGTGGCCGTCAACAATCGAGAGGCGACGATTCTGGTTGGCAGTAAGGTGCCGTTTATTTCGTCCACGCGACTGGGCAACGATGTCTCGATCGACCGCGCCGTTCAGTATCAGGACGTCGGGACCAAACTGTCGATTATCCCGACCATCAACGACGACGGCTACGTGTCGGTGCAGTTGCTGCAGGAAGTGAGTTCGCTCACCACGCAGACCGTGGCGGCAGCGCTGAGCGCTCCAGTGATTTCCACCCGTGAGGCCAGTACGCGCGCGGTGCTGCGCGATGGACAGACCGTGGTGATCGCCGGACTCATTGGGGAATCGCGCGAGGTCAACGTTCAGGGCATTCCACTGCTGATGGACATTCCGTTGCTCGGCGCCCTGTTCAAGCGACAGTCGGTGACGCGCCAACGAACAGAACTCGCGATATTCATCACGCCCTACATCGTGCGCACCGACGCCGACGCCGACGCGATTCGTGAGCGGGTGAAAAAGGGTATGGAGGAGCGATCGCCGGGTGTGTTGAATGGCACACCGCTCACGCGCAAGCCGCCAGGTGGTTCTCTCGAGCCGTGATGCCGGACAACACGCCCTCCGCCCCCGCGACTCCAGAACGGGACGCGCGCACCTTGCGCGACGCCGCCTCGGGTGCGCTTGCCCAGCGGTTCCCGGCACGATGGCTTGAAGAGCATGCCGTCCTCCCGCTTTCCATTGAAAACGGCACGGCCCATGTCGCGGCTGAAGGCCCCATCGTGTCCGTCGTCGCTGACGTGCTGGCGCGTGCCCTGCACAGCAGGCGGATCGTTGTCGCGGCCTATCCAGCCGCGGAGATTCGCGCGGCGTTAGTGGCCACACCGCGCGCCGCAGCGGGAGGCCGAAACCATGACGCCTTGCTGCAAGGCGACCACACGGAGTCTTTGGACGACCTGCGCGCGCTGGCCAGCCGAGAACCGGTGGTGCAGGTCGTGAACGCGCTGTTGGCAGAGGCCGCGCGCACCGGTGCCAGCGATGTGCACTTTGAATCGACCGCCAGCGGACTCCGCGTGCGCATGCGACGAGACGGCGTGTTACAGGATGTGCAGGAACTGGGTCCGGCGTTTCAGGCCGGTGTGTTGTCGCGACTGAAGGTCGTGGCGGGTCTGGATATCGCCGAGCGCCG
>JANLVM010000357.1:0-5887 GCA_031364015.1 Gemmatimonadaceae bacterium | reverse complement strand
CGACAACCTTGGTCTGGCGATCGAGGATGGCGATGTGCAACTCCCGAAATCGCACTTCCTCGACGGTACGCTGCATCGACTCTCGCCGCGGCCACGGCGCCCGTCGCTCGGCCGACAGCTCTCGAGCGAAGGCCGTCAGCGCGTCACCAATAAAGACATCGATGCGCTGTTCGAGGGTGCGCGCGACCACGAGATAGCACACGAGCGCAAAGGCGATCAGGGGGACCGCGAGCAGCACGGTGTACCATAGGGTGAGCCGCGACCGAAGCGACGACGGCCAGACCGTCAACGATTAGCCTCGTCGACCGGCCCGCGCGCTGGTCGAGCTCGCGACGGGCGTGGTGACCGGCGGTGGCCCATCCAGCACGAAGCCCGTGCCGCGCAACGTGGTGAAGAGCGGACGCGATTCGCCCTCATCGATCTTCCGTCGGAGTCGGCTCGCGTACACATCGATGATGTTGGAATACGTGGGGCGCTGCTCGTCCCACACGTGCGTCATCAGGTCGGCGCGACTGACGACCGTGCCGACGTGACGGGCGAGATAGAGCAGGAAGGCAAACTCCTTCGCCGTGAGCGTGATCTCACGCGTGCCGCGATGCACCGTATGCCGACGAACGTCGATCACCAGGTCCCCAATCACCACCGGCGCGACGGTTGCTTCGTGATGTCGTCGCGTGAGCGCACGCAGGCGGGCCAGCAGCTCGCCAAAATCAAACGGCTTCGTGAGATAATCGTCAGCGCCTTCGTCGAGTCCGGCAATACGCTGCTCAATGCTGTCGAGCGCGGTGAGCATGAGTATAGGAACCCGATCGCCGCGCGCGCGAATGGCGTGACACACCAGCAAACCGCTCATGCCTGGCAGCAACACATCGAGAATGATGGCGTCAAAGCGCTGCGACTCGGCGAACGCCAGCGCCTGGGTCCCGGTTCCAGCCTGCTCAACCGCGTACGATGCCTCTCGTAATCCGCGCACGATAGACGTCCGGAGCGCTCGGTCATCCTCAGCGAGCAGGAGACGCAAGGGCGCGGTGGCCAGTGTCATGGTCGAATGACCTCGCGATGCTCCGTTCGTCGCTCGACCGCCCCCCGACTGAATGGGAGGGGCACGTACTCTCCCCGCGCCCACAACGCAAACAGATCTCGGTAGTGCGGACTTCGCGGATCGCCGCTTTGGCCCGGCGTGTTGGTCGCGATGGCGGTATCCCAATTGGCAACGTCGATCACGACCCGAACGCTGGCACCCGCCGTTTGATTGTCGCCATTGCCGGTTGCGTTAAGCGTATTGGCGTACCCGCCGCGCGCGATCGGACCTGGTGAGAGGAGCGGGCGCAGCGAGTCGGTCAACACGCCATCCAGCGAATGCGCGATGCGCACATGATGCAGCGTGGGACTGCCATAGGCCCACGTCGACATGTCATTGCCGAATCGGCGCGTCAGATCAGTGACCGCGTCGTTGAACGCGCGCGAAAGAATACCATCGCGCGCCAGCGCCGGGCGATCCCCCAGTATGGAGTCGGCGCTGGTGAGCCACGCCACGGTTCGCGAGAGCGGTACCGACGCCATGATCGATCGCAGGTTCGGCGTCAGCACGACATCGGCCGTATGCGACAGCACACGTCGCTCCCACACAGCGTAAATGGCCGCGCCGGCCGAGGTCGCCGACAGCACACCGTTCCAGGCGAGCAGCGTATTCCTGGCCGAACGCGCGCTCTCGGTACTGAACTCGATACCACGCAAAAGCGGTACCAATTGACGCGCGGCCAACGGCGTTTCATCGTGCTGCAGCCGACCCATCGATGCGACCGTCGCGTTCTGCACCGTATCGAGCACTTCGGTCAGGCGCCGGAGACGCCACGGCTCGGCCCAGGATCGACCCACCGCATCGAAGCGCGCATAGTCGAGCGGGACATTGAACGCATTGGCGGTGCCAATGGCACCGTGCGTTGGCGATGCAACGTGCGGGAGCTCGCCGACGGGTAAGAATCCGCTCCACTCGAAGCGTCCGTCACCCGGAACGGGCACGAGCCCATCCCACGTACGACGAATCGGGGCGATGCCCGCACTCTGCCAACCAATCGCGCCACTGGTGTCTCCCCACACCCAATTCAGCGCGGGCATGCGCGCGAACTGCAGGGCGTTCCGGAACTGCGCCCAGGTGGTGGCCTGGTCAATGCGCAGGCTCGCCAGATACGGCGCGCCACCCACTTCCAGCCACGCGGCGCGCAGCGCGACCACGGTGCGTTTCACGGTGTCTTCGTACAGCACCGGACCATGACGCGTGTAGCGCAACGTCACGATCTGCGGCGTCGATCCCTTCACTCGTATCGTGTCGACTATCTCGCGCATCGATTCCGTGCCCGCGCCGTAGCGATAGCGTCGAACATCCGACGGGAGCGTTTCGTACACGTATAAATCTTCCGCATCAAGCCCAAAAATGGTGAGACCCCAGGCGCCCGCGCGATTGTGACCGATGGCCACACCGGGGATCGCCGGCTCACCAGCGCCAATCACGTCCCAACCGGGCGCCGTGAGGTGCACCAGGTACCGCAACGACGGAGTGGCGATCGTACGGTGCGGATCATTGGCGACAATCGGCTTCCCACTCGCGGTTCGCGATCCCGCAACAACCCAATTGTTGCTTTCCCAGCGTTCCGGAGTGGGTCCTGTCGGTCCTGCGGTATCGGATGCGCTCCGGGCTGCAGCACGACGTACCAGCGCGTTCACGTCTTCGCGTCCAAACACGGGCGCGTTCTTGAATGCGTCATACGGCGCCAGCACTGCGCGGTCATCCACGCCGCGAGCAGCAAGCGCATCGAACAGGCGCGCGATGGTCGAGTCGACGTCAAGCCGAGCCGATGCCGGCTCGAACACCCGCCGTTGTCGGACCGCCGCCTCACCGATCGTGCGCACGGCCTCGGCCATCGGCAATTCGTCGCGCGCATTCGCCGCCAACGCATTGTGTCGGGACACGACGACTGCAGCCGTCCAGCGTCCGGGTGTGATGCCAAGCCACGTCAACTCCGGCGGCATCAACGTTGGATCGCGCCGCACACGCGTGATGTACGCATTCACGCCGTCGGTGAACGCGGTGATAATGCTGGCGCCGCGCGGATGGTAGTGTGCCAACTCCGTGGCCATCGAGCCGCGATATCTGAGCAAACGCGACGCGCGATCGCGCGCGACCCAGCGCGGCCCCAGCACCTCCGCCATGGTGCCGGTGGCTTGTCGCCGCCACAGTTCAAGCTGAAAGAGTCGATCGCGAGCCGCGTTGTACCCCTGCGCGAAAAACAGATCGTGTTCGTTCTGCGCGCGAATATGTACTATGCCGGCCGAGTCACGCAGCAACGTTACCGGTGCGCGCAGTCCCGGTACGCGCAACGACGTGGCGGGCGCACTGGCGCTTCGCGCGGTGCCCACGGGTTGCGCACAGAGCGGGCGTCCGGCGCCGGTGAGGAGTAGGGCGCCCAGCAGGAGGCTGCATCGTATTCGTCCCGTCGTCATGTGGCACCCTCGTTGAGAACTGCGGAAAAGTCTGCCACGATGTCGGCGGCCGGTCGAATGTCGTGAATGACATCGACGCTACGGCCGGCCTGCCAATAGTCCTGATTCGCGCCCGCGACACTGGAGCGTTTCAACTGGCGCAATGAGCGCAGCGCGTACCATGTACGGATCCAGCGTTTGGTGCGGCGACCGCGAAACATCCATCGCGCCAATGGGCTGACGGCGGTGCCAAGGCGCTCGACGTACGGTGTTCGCAACACGGAAACGGGTACCCCGGTGAGTCGCTCCGTGAGCACGACATCACGCGAGGTGGCGTTGACGATCGCCTGCTTGTACGCCGGGTCGGCGTTGCACTCGTGGGTGGCGATGAACCGTGTGCCCAGTTGCACGCCAGCATAGCCCATCTCCACCAGCGCCCGGAATTGCGTCGGATTGCCAACACCACCGGCCGCGACGACCGGAAGTCCCAGATCACGAATCTCGTCAAGTAAGGCGCGCGGATCGCGCGAGCCAGTGTGCCCACCGGCTTCGCGGTTGACGGCGATAAGCCCGTCGACCCCGCCGTCGCGTCCCTTGAGTGCCCATTTGCGTTCTGTAATGTCGTGATAGACCACGCCACCGACCGCATGAACCCGTTCGGCCACCCAGCGCGGGTTTCCCAATGACGTCAGAAAAAAACGCACACCTTCCTCCAGGGCGATTTCAACCCAGCGCACCATACGATTGTGATAGGTGGTACTGGAGGCTTCGATCAGCGCGTTCAGACCGATCGGCTTGCCATCGCTGAGTCGAAGGCACAACCGAAGCCCTGCACGAAACTCGTGCCCGTGCACGTAGGTCAAGGCAATCGGCTGCACGACGCCAAGCGCGCCCGCGCGACTGACCGCACCAACCAACTCAGGATTGCTACACGGGTACATCGGACCGCAGATAAGCGGTACGGCGATGCGGGCGTGTTCCGTCAACGGGGTCACGAGCGTGTTCATGGGGCGGGTTGGGGTCGGCGCGCGAACGAAGTTCGCTCGCGATTCGCATAGCATACCTGTCCGATCGAAGCCGAGACAGTCCCCGCCGGACGGCAACCGTGTGCGGTTGGCGTGGCGTATTGACGCGAAGCGCGTAGCTTCCGGCGCAAACGTGTGTTGGCATCAGTGACCCACTGCGGTGCGACGATCGAGGATTGCTGCCTGATGATTCGGCTGGAGGTGCTCGACGGATACCCGTGGTCCGGCCTGCTGCTGCTCGCGACGCAGGCCGCCATGTTGATGATGCTGGTAGTGCGCCTGTTACCAGGGCGCACGCGCCCCCGACCTGTGCGTCCGAGCGGCGCACCGCCACGCAATACGACCGTGACGGTGGTCGTCACCACGCTGAACGAAGTGACGCGGCTGCAACCGTGTCTGAATGGGTTGATGGCCCAGACGGAGCCGTTGCTCGAAGTGCTGGTGGTTGACAGCCGCTCGACCGACGGCACGCGCGACCTTGTGCACGCCGCCGCACGGCGCGATTCGCGAGTGCGACTCATTACCGACGCGCCGTTGCCCGAGGGGTGGGTGGGAAAGGTGTGGGCGTTGGAAACGGGGCTGCGACAGGCGCGCGGCGACTGGGTGTTGGGTATCGATGCCGACACAGAACCAGCGCCGGGGCTGGTTGGTGCGGTGGTCGCTGCCGCCGAGGAGGGTGGATTCGACGTGGCGTCGTTTTCGCCGCGATTCACCGCGCAGTCCATCGGCGAGCGCTTCGTGCAACCGGCCATGCTGGTGACGCTGGTGTACCGTTGCGGCGCTCCCGGCGCCACCACCCCACCACCCGATCGCGTGTTGGCCAACGGACAATGTTTCCTGGCGCGTCGCGCGTTGCTCGTGCAGCACGGCGGCTACGCGTCGGCTCGCGCGTCGTTTAGCGATGACGTGACGCTGGCGCGTCACTTGGCGGCACGCGGTGCGCGCGTCGGATTTCTTGATGGGTCGGAGATCATCCGGGTTCGCTCGTATGTGTCACTGCGACAGATGTGGCGAGAATGGGGTCGCAGCTTCGATCTCAAAGATGCGACGCCACCGCTTCGCCGTTGGATCGATCTGCTGCTGGTCTGGTCGACCCAAGCGCTGCCGCTGCCGTTACTGATCATCCTTGCGACGATAGTGACTGCGCGCGCGCCCGAGCTGTCCGTCACGCCATTTTACCGCCTTGCCTACGCGCTCTTGCTGGTGAACGCGATCGCTTTCGTGGTGCGACTACTCCTGCTGGTCGCGCTACGTGGCAGCTATGCCAAGCGGGGCTTGCCCTTCTGGTGCTCGTGGCTCGCCGACATTCCTGCGGCGGTTCGACTGACCATGAGCACCGTGTCCAGCCCCGACAGTTGGCGCGGCCGCACTTACCACACGCT
>JANLVM010000116.1:0-1543 GCA_031364015.1 Gemmatimonadaceae bacterium | reverse complement strand
AGATCACGCAGGCGCACCCAATTGATGTCCTTCTCGATGAACAGCTCCTCGCTCATGCCGCTGTAGTACCCAATCTGCACCGACGGGACCAGCAGGATGGTATTCACCGTGGGGGTGGCGCTGTTCTCTTTGCCGTCACGGATCACTCCGTCGACCACGCGCGGTTGGTCGCGGTCGAGCGTGCGCGACGTGAGGCCCCGCGTGGTGAGAAAGTGCTGCGTCGCGTTGAACACATCGCCGCCCTTTCGCATATCCACCAGAAAGGACATGCTCAGGCTCTTGAATTGGACGGTGTTCGTGACACCGACCGTGAAGTCGGGCGTGCGGTCGTAGCCGGCATCCACGAAGTTGACGTTTCGGATTGGCAGGCCCGACGTCGGATCGATGAGCAGCTTGCCCTGGGTGTTGCGCTGGTAGAACGTGCCCGTGAGGGAGCGCGTGGAGAGCCCCGGCGCCACGCCGTTGCGGATGAAGCCGTACAGCCACGTATCGGAGACGTACGACTCCGGCAAGGCGTTGGGAAGCGCCAACACCGTGCCGCGCGCGTTGTCGAAGTTGGCCACGACGTCCCAAGTGACGCTCTGCGTCGAGACCGGCGTGCCTCTCAGTGTGAGTTCGACGCCTTCGTTGCGCGTCTCCGCACCGTTCAGGTTGAACAGAATGAAGCCAGTCGCGTAGCTGCCACGAATGTCATTGACAATCTGGTCCCGCGTCTGCTTGCGGTAAGTGGTGATGTCGAGCCCGAGGCGGTTGTCCAGGAAACTGAAATCGCCGCCGTACTCGTACGACACCGCGAACTCTGGCTTCAGGGCGAGGTTGGGACCGGTGAAATTGTAGCCATATCCACCGTACGACGTGGTCTTGAACTGCAACGACGGCCGGTAGGCGTAAGGCCGCGCGTCCTTGCCCACCTCGGCGTAGCCACCGCGCAGTCGCGCCGTCATGAACTTCTGGATCGACGGCACGGCATCCGACAGCACGAAGCTCGCATTGACGCTGGGATAGAAGAACGAGTTGCGCTCGATGGGAATCGTGGAGGTCCAATCGTTGCGCCCCTGCATCGTGACATACAGGTAGTCGCGGTAGCCGAGCACCGCCTGTGCATACACGCCAACAAGGCGACGCTGGGCGATGGTCGTCAAGTTGGTCCGCAGGCTCGTGTTGTTAGCCGACACGAAGTTGGGGTCGAGGAACTGCATCCCCTGGAGGGCATTGACATTCGAGCGAAAATCGTTGATCTGATTTCCAATGAGACCACTGATCGAGAAGTTCTTGGTCAGCTGGTGCCGGTTGATGCTGAGGATCGCCTGCGTGTTGATGCTGCGCGTGACGTCCGTCGCAAGGTCGAGCACACCATTGTTGTTGGAGCCCGCACCCGCCGTCTCTGGATGACGAAGCAGGAGGTTCTCGCTGGTGTAACCGTCGGAGCCGGCATTCAGACGGATGCTGCCCCACTTCATGGGCGTCAGAACGAAGCCGAGGTTCGCGACCAGGCGACTGGTTTGGGAGTTCTGTTGGTTCGCGTTTACGCTGAAGTACGGAT
>JANLVM010000111.1:0-3499 GCA_031364015.1 Gemmatimonadaceae bacterium | reverse complement strand
GTGCTATCCCGGCACCACGTCCAACAACATCCCTTCAGCGGCCGCCATCACCGTCATCGTCGATCCTGCCTCCTGCACGATCGCTCGACAGCGCGCCACGATCGCGTCGACGTCGTCATCGGATCGATCCGGATGATGATGCGTCAGGACGAGCGTCCCGGCCTCACACTGCATCGCGAACTGCGTCGCCTCTTCAGCCGAGGAGTGCCCCCATCCTCGATGCATCGCGAGCTCGTCGCCGCTGTACGTGGCATCGTGCAACAACACGGGAATACCACGAAGTGATTCCACCAACCCCGCGCGCCATGTCATGCGCGATGGGCCTTCATCAGCACATGCCAATTCATTGTCAGGCGCATACGCGACCAGTGGACCTATCGCATCGTCAACCCGAAGAATACTGGCGCCACCGGGATGATGCGCAGCAAACGCCCGCACGCAACACGACGTGCTGACCACAAACGAGTCGGCCGCATCGAAGGCCTCGACGGTGAGTGCCTGAGCGATACCGTCGAGCGTGGGAAAGAGCGGTGCCGACAGCTGCTGATCCACTACCACACGCAGCGTCGCTGCGTTCACACCGCCGCAGGCAATGCGCACCCGATGTGATCGCGTGATAATCGGCGCGAAATGCGCCAGCCCGATAACGTGATCGCTGTGCAGGTGGGTGAGCAGCAGTGCGAGCGGAGCCGCCGCTGTACTGTCCAACTGCAAAAGTGACGGCAGTGATTGCCCCAGCGCCCGCAACCCGGTACCCGCATCAAGAATCACCCGCGACCCGTCAGCCAACTGCACGTCAACGCACGCCGTATTGCCACCATAGCGCACCGTATGCGCACCGGGGCTGGGACAGGTACCGCGAGCGCCCCAACATGTGACGCGCGCGCGCGCGGTACTCAGACCGCGCTCGGCGTAAACGCCAACGAACTAAGCATCGGACACCGCCGACGCTTAGAGCTGAGGACGTGCGCGCGCTTCCAGCGCCCGTCGATCGACGATCGTAACGATACGACGAGTCACCGACAGCATCCCGCGTTCCTGGAACTCGGCCATGGCGCGTGACACCGTTTCACGACTCGCGCCGATCATTTGTCCAATCGTCTGATGCGTCAACTGCTTCACCAGCGTCGCCGGCTCGCCCGGGGTCGCATGCTCCAGCAATACCTTCGCGACGCGACCCGGAACGTCGAGCAATACGAGACTGCCAATCGTTCCGTCGGCCTGTCGCAGTCGACGCGACAGCTCCACCATCAGTCCCCACGCCACCGACGGTGACTGCTCGACCTTTCGACGGAAATCGGCGCGACGAAGAATCAGCAGACTCGACGCGTGCGTGGCCACCACATGCGCCGAACGCGGGCGACCGTCAATAAGGGCCAGCTCGCCAAAGTGTTCGCCAACGCCGAGCACATTGAGAATGACCTCACGTCCATCTTCGCCGATAATCACGACCTTCACTTCACCAGAGCGCACAACGAACAGCGCGTCGCCCGGATCGCCTTCGCTGACAATCATGGCGCTCTTGGCAAACTTCTGCTCACGCGTGAGTTCGGCAAATCCCCGAACCGAAGCACGATCGAGTTCGCGAAACAGTGGCACCGTCGCAAGAAAATCCGTGACGCGCTCGAGCGACACGCTCATGTTCGGCGGAGTGAATCGGAGTGGGGACATGCCGAAGGTCACCATGCAAGAAGCTCCCAAAAGGGCCAGACAGCCCTGTGAAATATGTATGCCAAAGTACTGATTGGACCAAACTGCGGCTGCCACGGCCAGCCCAAACTCATCCCGCCACCCTGCGGATGAGCGTGATCGGTTAAGATTGGTGATACCCGGTCGGTGGCGCGAAGGTGCGCCATCCCTGAGCCGGTCGCTGCGGATCCTATCATACCGGTCTCGGCGCGTGCCGTGACCGGTATCACATATCTTATCCTTTGCTGATGCTGAATCATCTTCGTGAGCGCACGGCCGAGGCGCTACGCCGCGCGACCGAAGTGGAACAACTGCTGGCCGACCCAGAGACGGTGAAGGACTCCCCCCGGTTAGCCGACCTCGGGCGAGAGCACCACCGACTGGCCGAGGTCGTCACCAAGGCGCATCGCTGGTATAAGGCCGAGCAAGAGCTCACTGAGGCTCGCGAGATGGCGCAGGGCGATGACGCCGATTTTGCGACGGAGGCTAAGGCCGAGGTGGACCGCCTGGAAACCGAGTGTTCGGCGCTCGAGAAGGCACTGCTGCCACTGCTGATACCACGGGATCCGCTGGACGATCGACCGGCCATCTTCGAGATCCGTGCGGGAACCGGTGGCGATGAGGCCGCGCTGTTTGCGGCCGATTTGCTACGCATGTACACGCGCTTCATTGAACGTCGCGGTTGGCGTATCGAAGCGATCTCGCATTCCGACGCGACCCTGGGTGGTGTAAAAGAAGCGGTGTTCAAAGTGCGCGGCGACGGCGCGTTTGGCATCCTGCGCTGGGAGTCTGGCGTACATCGCGTGCAGCGCGTGCCGGCCACGGAAAGTCAGGGTCGCATTCACACCTCGGCCGCTACCGTTGCGGTGCTCCCTGAGGCGGAAGAGCTTGATGTGCGCATTGAAGACAAAGATTTGCGTATCGATGTCTTCCGTTCGTCGGGCCCCGGTGGGCAAAGCGTCAATACGACGGATTCGGCGGTGCGTATTACGCACCTGCCCACAGGGATCGTCGTGTCGCAACAGGATCAGAAGTCGCAATTGCAGAACAAGGCCAAGGGCATGGAAGTGCTCCGTGCGCGCTTGCTCGATTTACGACTCTCGGAGCAAGAGGCGGAACGCTCGCGCATGCGAAAATCGCAGGTGTCTACCGGCGATCGATCGGCAAAAATTCGGACGTACAACTTTCCGCAGGGACGCGTGACCGACCACCGCGTAGGGGTGACGCTGTACGACATTTTTCGCGTGATGGACGGCGATCTGTCCGATTTCCTCGACGCGTTGGCGCTCGCGAACGCTGAGGAGAAGTTGAGTGGCTAAGGGGAATCGTGCGCGCGCTGCTACAAGAAATCGCTAAGGGGCTGTCGGCCTCGTCGCGCCTCGACGACGCCACACGCGCCGACGCGCCGCGTGAGGCGCGTTTGTTGGCCGCCGCGACACTGGGCTGTTCGCCGGGTGACGTCTCGCGTCGCGTCGATTTTCCCATATCGCACGAAGACCGTGACCGCATACGCACGGCTGCCGCACGTCGCGTGCGCGGTGAACCGCTCGCGTATGCGGTCGGGAACGCGCCGTTTCGGCATCTCACCCTTTACGTCGACGCGCGCGTACTTATTCCTCGTCCGGAAACGGAGATCGTGGTGGAGGAAGCGTTGCGAGTCGTCTCGGCGTACCCCGGAGGAATTGCCGTCGATATCGGCACGGGGTCTGGCGCCATCGCACTCGCGCTTGCCACGGAGGGCCAGTTCGAACGCGTGATTGCGACCGACGTGTCGGACGGTGCCCTTGAGGTGGCGCGAGCCAATGCGGTC
>JANLVM010000351.1:0-3286 GCA_031364015.1 Gemmatimonadaceae bacterium | reverse complement strand
GGCACGCCGGCCTACATGGCTCCCGAGCAAGCGGTAGGGGATCCACACGTCGACCACCGCGCGGATTTGTACGCGCTGGGAGGCGTCGCGTACGAGATGCTCGCCGGACAGGCGCCCTTTGCTGGTCGGCCGATGCAGGCGATGCTCGCCGCTCACGTGACCGAAGTGCCGGAGTTCGTCACGAAGCGCCGCGCCGCGATCAGTGCACCTTTGGCGCAGCTCGTCATGCGCCTGCTCGAAAAGCGCGCTGCCGACCGGCCGCAGTCGGCCGAAGTGGTGATGCACGCCCTCGACGCGCTGAGCACGACATCGGGCGTCGAACCATCGTCGGAAGCGTCCACCAGTCCGGGCACGCCGGCGCGAAACCGACGACTCGTTGCGGTGGTTGCCGGGTTCGCCCTGCTCGTCGTTGCAATCGTCACATGGCGAGGCGTTTCGCAGCGCAACGCAGCAACTCCGTCAAGAGGACAGCGTGTCGCCGTGGCGCCATTTCAGAATCTCACAGGCGACCCGTCGCTCGACCACGTGGGACGCGTCGCAGCCGAGTGGTTGTCGCAATCGCTCGTCCAGGCGGAGTTGGTCGATGCGGTTTCGCCTCCAGCGGTGGCTCTCGCGCTCAAGGGTGCACAGGACACACCGACTGACCTGCTCGAGCGACTCGCCGCGACGGGCGCGCAGCTCGTCGTGACCGGGAGTGTTGCGCGGCGTGGACCCGATTCACTACAGCTGCGGGCCCAGGTCGTCGAGGCGCGCACCGGTGCGGTGCAGAGTTCTCTCGGATCCGCGATCGGCCCACTCAATGATCCGGGCGTAGCTATCGATGCGCTGGGCGAGCGATTGCTCAGCGCGTTGGTCAGCAAGACTTTGATGGTGAAGGAGCTCAGAGCTGCTCCGCCGAAATATGGGGCGCTTCAGGAATTCGTCGCCGGAGAGCAGATCCATCGGGAGCGCGGCGACTGGGCGGGGGCCCGACCCTACTACGAGCGCGCCATCGCGATCGACTCGACGTTTGGATTGGCCTACAGCATGCTGGCGGTCACGCACATCAACACCGGCCAATGGGACGAGGCAGACTCCGTCCTCCGCCGCCTGGACCTTCTCCGCCATCGGCTGCCCCCTATCGGCCGTCTGGAACTCGACGGGATGCACACCGCGTTGCGGGGCGACAACGAGGGCGAGTTGCGGAACCTTCGGGAGCTGGCGGCGCGCGACTCGAGTCCACTCGTTCTCTTCCTGCTTGGCTTGAGCGCGAACAAACTGCTGCGCCCGCGAATCGCCCTTGTCGCGCTGGAGCGCTCGGATTCGATCATGGTGGCGGCCGGGGAGATCGGGCAATCGCGGGCAATCGGAACAGCCTACCATCAGGCAGGCGCGTACGACGCCGAGTTGCGCGTGGCGCGGCGCGCACGCCGACAGTTTCCAGCTCCGGTATTCCTGGAATATCAGCTTCGCGCGTACGCGGGACTGCACAGGAGCAATGAAGCGATCGGATTGGCCGACACCGTTTTGCGAGGCATCAACGACCCCTCTGGCATGCCCGTTCAGTTCATCATCAACGGGGCGCTCGACCTCCGCATACATGGTGACTCCGTCGCAGCTGCTCGGCTGTTCAAGATGGCGCGCGCCTGGTATGAAACGCACGCCGTTGCGAAGCCGCTGCCATCGCGGTCGCTCGAGGAGGGGCGTGCATACTACCTGACGGGCCAGCTCGACTCGGCCGAATCACGCTTTGCTCGCGCGGCACGTGATACGCTCAAGGTCGCCGCCGCCGGCTACCTCGGACTCGTTCGGCTGCTTCGCGGCGACCGGAAGGCCGCCGCCACGATCGCCGACTCGCTCGGGGCGCTACCACGCAAATGGCTTTTCGGAGTGCATACGGCATGGCGCGCCGCCATCACGGGAGCCCTCGGCGACAAGGAGCGCGCCGTGCAACTGCTCCGCCAAGCGAGTCGCGAGGGCGCGAGCATGGACAGCTGGCACTACGCCCCCTACCTGGATGCGCTGCGCGGTTATGCACCATTTGAGACGCTGATTCGCCCCGAGCGATGAGTCGTGTCGCGAGTGAATTAGGTGTGGGAGTACCGGTCCGATCACTTCGCATACAGCGCACACCTCATCTGAGAATTGGTCTCCGGTAAGGTCAACGAAGTATCCGTCGCATCAGAGCCAGCCGTGTGTCTCGCCACCTCGCGTACCCCATACGTATGGCAGCCGGTCAGTGCCGATTTGTTGTGACAAGTAATGACCCAGCATGAACGACGTTGCCTTGCAGCAGTCTTTCGGGAACCGCGCCGTGCTGGTCGCTGCGAGCAAACCTCGAGCAGCTTGCCGCGATGCACGTGCCCGCGTTGATCGCGGACAACGACATGCGCCGTCGCGATGAGCGCTTGGCCACGCAGGGTCGCTACACCGCGCTACCGGATCCGCTCTACGACAAATCCGACACACCGCCAGCGGCGTCCACCGTGTTTGACCCATCCGACTTCACCTATGATGCCGAAGCACGGACGTGTACCTGCCCCGCCGGGAAGTTGCTCTATCGCAAGGGGCGCTGCAACGTCACGAACGGCTTCGTCGGCGAACACTTTCGAGGCGCCAAGCGCGATTGCGTGCCGTGTGCGCTTCGCGCGCAGTGCTTACGGACGCCGGAGACCACTACCGTGCGCAACGTCGCCTTCTTTCGTGGACGCGTCGCCGCCGACCGCGACACGCACACCACGCGCATGAAAGCGCGCATTGATTCGGTCATCGGTCGCACGTCGTACGGCCGTCGCTTCGGCGACCGTGAAGCCGGTCGTTGCCAATCTCCGCCACAGACGCGTCTCACCGCTCGCCGCCTCGCGATACGTCCGCGTCGCCGGGAACACCCACTGCCACGGCCAACTCTTTGCCGCCGCATTGCCCAGCTTCCGACGCAACGCACCTGGCAACTCTAAATAACCGCCGCCAGCCTTGAGATCCCGCTCGTGCAGACGCGCCACCCGCGCCAGATGCGCCCGAAGTGCCCGCATCACATGCTGCGACACCACGGTCACACGATCCTTCTGCCCCTTCCCTTCGCGCACCACCAGCTCGCCGCGCTCGAGGTCGATATCCTTGACGCGCAACCGACAGCACTCCATCAGCCGCAACCCGCTGCCGTACAGCATCTGCGCCATTAGTTGCGTGGTTCCGCGCATCTGCGCCAGCACCGAGTCCACCTCGTCGCGCGTCAACACCACCGGCAGCCGTATCGGACGCTTCGCGTGCAAATGGTCGAACGGCGCGGCAATCGGCATCTCGAGCA
>JANLVM010000036.1:0-2288 GCA_031364015.1 Gemmatimonadaceae bacterium | reverse complement strand
CGGCGCTGCCCCCGGCGCGCAACCGATATTCGCCCACCGGGACCGCGAGTTCGTCGACCACGATGAGGAGATCTTCCGCGAGCACGAACCCGTCGCGACGCAGCACAGGGCGCAACACTCCACCGCTCAAATTCATATACGTCTGCGGCTTCATGAGCCTGACCTTCTTCGTGCCGACCAGTCCGGTGGCCGAGAGACTGTCGCCATCTTTTTTCCACTGTTCAAAGTGCCACTGTCGGGCGAGCCGATCGATCAGCCACCAACCGACATTGTGGCGAGTGTCTGCGTACTCACGTCCTGGATTGCCGAGTCCGACGATGACTTTCATGCGGGGGAGACGTGCGGGGCGCGGAATGCGCCAGCGTGGGGTGACCATGCCAAGCGTATCCGCGCCCCGTGATGTGCGATGGAATGGGCGATATGCCCGGGGTTACTTCTCGTCGTCCGGCTTGACCTTGCGGATAAGCTCCGGCTCCGGAGCGCCGTCCGGCGCAATCGGATCGACGACCGTCTTCGGTGCCTGCACGACGCACACAGTCATGTCCGCATCGTCCATCACCTTGACACCGGGGGGCATCGTCAAATCGCCCACGTGCAGCGACTTGCCCAGCTTGAGCCCCGACACATCGACATCGATGTGATTCGGGATGTTGGACGGATCGACTTCAATGAGGAGGTCATGCAAGATCTGGTCGAGCAACCCGCCTTCGTGCCGCACGCCGTCGGGTACGCCGATGTAGGCGATCGGACAGCGCATCGTCACCGTCTCGCCGGCCACCAGTTCCTGGAAGTCGATGTGCATGATGTGGCGCTTGAACGGATGGCGCTGGATCTCGCGGATGAGCGTGCGCGCGACCTTGCCCTCGATGGTCAGTTCGATCACCGTGGCGCTGGTGGCAATGCCTTTGAGCAGGCGTTCCGTCTCGCGCGCGTTGGTGAGCAGCGATTGCGGCTCACGCCCGTGTCCGTAAATGACCGACGGAATGTTTCCCGCCTGACGAATTTTGCGCGCGGCGCCCTTGCCGTTTTCGGTGCGGACGGTCGCCGTCAGTGCAGCTGTTGTCATGGAAAAACCCTGGGGAAAAGGTGGTGCGGGAGTAACGGGAATTCCGTCGGCCCGGCCGGGTACATCAGTTACTCAAACAACACACTCACCGACTGATCCGCGTGCGTAAACCGGATCGCCTTCGCCAGCAACTCGCCCACCGACAGCACGCGCAGTGTATCAAAGCGGCGCTCGGGTGACAGGTTCACGGTGTCGGTGACCACCACTTCGGTGATCGGCGCGGCGGTGAGACGTTCCACCGCCGGACCGCTGAACAATGCATGCGTGGCGCACACGTAGATATCGTTCGCGCCGAGGTTTTTGAGTGCGCGCGCGGCCTCGGAGACCGTGCCCGCAGTGTCAATCATGTCGTCGGGGATAAGGCAGTCTCGTCCTTCCACTTCACCGACGACATTCATCACTTCGGCGACGTTGGCCTTGGGACGTCGCTTGTCGATGATGGCGAAGGTGGCGTCAAGCCGCTTGGCGAATCCGCGCGCCATCTTGGCTGATCCGACGTCTGGCGCGACTACGCACAAATCCTTGAGCTCCTTCTTTCGGAAATAGCTCGTGAACACCGGCGCGGCATACAGGTGGTCGACCGGCACGTCGAAGAAGCCCTGCAACTGATGCGCATGGAGATCGAGCCCCAGCACCCGATCGGCGCCCGCTTTCTCAATGATGTTCGCCACCAACTTGGCCCCGATGGCCACCCGCGGCTGGTCCTTGCGGTCTTGTCGCGCGTACCCAAAGTAGGGGATGACGGCCGTGACCCGCGACGCCGACGCGCGTCGTGCGGCGTCGATGAGCAGCAACAGCTCCATCATATTTTCCGCCGGCGGGTTCGTGGACTGCACCACGAAGACGTCGGCACCGCGAATGTTCTCGTCGATACGGACGAACACCTCACCGTCAGCGAAGCGGCTGCACGTCACCCGGCACAGCTCCGCGCCCAGCACCTTCGCGACTTCCTCGGCCAACGGCCGATTCGAAGTCCCGGCGAGTATTTTGAAGCCGCGCGCGCTGGTTGGAGCTTCCATGCGGTACGTCTCGATGCGTCGAGGTCGTGACGAAGGGGGGCGGAGTGTCGCCGGTACCCGTGTGGGCGCGGCGGCTCCGTCCCTCAAGAATTGGTCCATCTTGGTGCGACCGGGTGCGTACCGGCAACCCTTCAAGATAGCCGCCCGGCAACCGGGGCGTTAGTGGCGGCCTACGGCTTGAGTCGCGCGATCGCGGCAGCAGC
>JANLVM010000033.1:0-2741 GCA_031364015.1 Gemmatimonadaceae bacterium | reverse complement strand
ACGACGACGTCTCGCAGTTCATTTACACCCACGAATCGCCCACCGTTATCGCCGATGCGTACCTGCGCGATGTCGCGGCGAACGTGAACAGGAAACTCACCGCGAACGTGGATGTGGGACCCGAAGTGACTGGCGCACAGCGCAAGCGTTTCCAGGTCACGCGTCCGCGCGATGGACTCACGTTCTGGGTCGAGGTCACGCTACCACGCGATTGGAGACCGGGGCAGCGCTTGCCTGGCGTGATCTGGTTCTACCCTCGCGAGTTTAACGGTCAGGGCGACTACGATCGGTCGCGCTTCGCCACCAACATCAACAAGTTTCCCGAGGTTCCGTCGGCGCGTCCGGCGTCGTCAACAAAACTCTGGGTGTCGCAAGGGTACGCGTTCATCGAGCCCGACATCCCGATTTTTGGTGATTCTGGCAAGATGAACGACAACTACACCCGCGATCTCAAAGAGAATCTGGACGCGGTGCTCGATGCAGTGGTCGATGCGGGCTACGTCGATCGCAACAAGATGGGAATCGGCGGTCACAGCTACGGCGCGTTCAGCACCGTGAACGCTCTCACGCTCGTGCCGTACTTCAAGGCGGGCATCGCCGGCGACGGCATGTACAACCGCACGCTTACGCCGTTCGGATTCCAGAGTGAGCGACGCAATTTCTTTCAGGCGCAGGATACGTACCTCGACATGTCGCCGATGCTACGGGCCGACAAGATCGCCGGCGCGCTGCTGTTGTATCATGCCATCGAAGATCAGAACACGGGTACGTCGCCCATCAGTTCGCAACGCATGTACCTCGCCCTGCAAGGCCTCGGCAAACCCGCCTCGCTGTACATGTACCCGTACGAAGATCACAGCGTCGCGACGTACGCCAGTGATCTCGACTTGTGGGCGCGCTGGGTGGCGTGGATGGATACGTACGTGAAAGGCAGCAGTGCTTCGGCCAAGCCCGTGGTGCCCTGAGGCGAGCCGCGCGTGGCCGCTCCGCGATTCTTTACGTCGGCCGCGGGATTCCGCACGTGGCTGGAATCTCATCACGAGTCGTCCACCGAACTCGTGGTGGGATTCCACCGTGTCGACACCGGGCGTCCCAGCATGACCTGGACTGAATCGGTGCGCGAGGCGCTGTGCTTCGGATGGATTGATGGGGTGGTGAAGCGACTCGACGACCAACGCTATACGCGCCGGTTTACACCACGGAAGGCACGCAGCATTTGGAGTGCGGTGAATATCCGACACGTTGAGGATCTGATGGCCAGCGACAGCATGCGCCCCGCTGGTCTGGCTGCGTTTGCAGCGCGTACGGAGTATCGATCTGGCATTTATAGCTTTGAGCAGGGCGCAGTCGAGCTCCCCGAACCGTTTGCCGGCATCCTGAATAGCAATCGCACCGCACAGCAGTTTTGGACAGCGCAACCGGCGTCGTATCGGAAGGCTGCCGCGTGGTGGGTCGTCAGCGCCAAGCAAGAGGCCACCCGACACCGACGTCTGCAGTTACTCGTGCAGTACTCCGCTCAGGGAGAGCGCGTCCCGCAGTTCGTTAGCAGCCCCCGCACCTCCACCAACACCTCCACCAACACCAAGCGAGGCACCTCGACATGATTCACCTCTTGCGCACCATCCACATTGTGACCGGTGTTATATGGGTCGGTGGTGTTTTTTTCATGGCCGTGTTCCTGCTGCCGAGCGCGCGCGCGCTCGGCCCAGCGGCGGGTCCGATGATGAACCAACTGACACAAGTGCGTCAGTTTCCGAAGTGGCTCCTGCTCACGGGGGCTCTCGCGATCATCGCGGGATTCTGGCTCTACTGGCAGGCCTCGGTGATGGCGGGGACGCAGTGGATGGCGTCGGGCCCCGCGAAAGTGTATGGCCTCGGCGCGGTGTTCTCCGTAGTAGCGTGGTTTATCGGCATGACCATGACGGCGCCGCTGGCCCGACGACTGGGCGCCCTTGGTGCGCGTATTGCGACATCCGGTGCACCACCGACTGTTGATGACGCGTCACAGATGGCGGCTATGCAAGCGCGTCTCGGTTTGCTGGCGTCCATTGTCGTGACGCTCTTGCTTCTGGCGACCGCCACCATGGCCGTGGCGCGCTACGTCCCGTAACCTAGGCGGGAATCTTGTACGCGTCGTAGTTTGACGCGTATGACCTCTTTCGCATTCTCTGATCTTGCGTTGTCCCGTCGGCTGGAGCGCGCCGAAGCAGCCGCTAACGCGTCGTTCGTCGAGGCGCGGTCGCGCTCGTCGCCCGCCGTTGGAGCCACCTGGATAGATGTCGATGGCACGTGGGCGATGTTCGATGGGGTCGGCTCACCGCTCACACAGACTTTTGGGTTTGGATTGTTCAGTGCGCCACTCGACGATCAGTTGGACACGCTGGAGCAGTTTTTTGTCTCGCGAAACAGTCGCGTGCTGCATGAGGTGAGTCCGTTGGCCGATCCGTCTACGCTCGCGATGCTGGGCGTGCGCGGATACGCCCCGGTTGAGCTTGCCTCAGTCATGCACCAACCGATCGACTCAACATCTGCCGGGGCATCTGATCGGGCTGTCCACATTCGCGTCGCGACAGCGGACGAGCTGTCGGACTGGGCGGCGTTGCTGGCCGGCGCCAGCACCATGCCAGAATTCCGCGGACGCGGCGCGCAGAATGCGCTGCTGCAGGCCCGAATTGCGTACGCGGCGACCAACGGTTGCGACCTCGCGCAAATAGTCGCCCAGCCAGGAAGTGCATCGCAGC
>JANLVM010000024.1:0-1769 GCA_031364015.1 Gemmatimonadaceae bacterium | reverse complement strand
GGGCGACAAACGCGGTATCGGGATTGTCGAGGGCCTCCTCGCGCACCGTCAGCCGTCCCAGCCTGGTCAGTCGCTTGGCGCAGCCGGCCGTGGTCTCGACTCGGCTCGAGAATGTCGGGAGCCTGTCCAACAAAGGCTTCGAGGCGAACATCGACGCGCAGCTCTTCAGCTCGAATACGTCGTCATTCTCCTCGGGGCTGGTCTTCGCGATCGAGCGCAACAAGGTCGACGAGCTCGGGCTCGACCGGCAGTTCATCAATGTGGCGAGCGTGAACGGCCAAGGGCAGTCGGGGCGGCAGGCCCAGCGCCTCATTCCCGGCCAGCCGGTCGGCACGTTCTGGGGCGCCGAGTTCGCCGGCTTCAACACAACGGGGCAGCAGCTCTTCAACAAGTACACAGTCACACGCGACGCGAAGGGACGGGAGACTTCGCGCAAGCTCAATGGCACGACCACCTCGCCCGGCGGTGACGATGAAGTCATCATTGGCAATGCCAACCCGAACTACAGCCTCGGTGTTCGCAGCAACGGGACGTGGAAGAAGTTTGACGCGAGCTGGCTCTGGCGCGCCGAGATGGGTCGCGACGTCTTCAACAACACCGCGCTCGTGTACTCGACGACGGCCAACGCGAAGCAGGGGCGTAACTTCATGGCTTCCGCGCTTACGCAGAAGGACGCCTTCGGGGAACCGGCGATTTACTCATCGCGTTGGATCGAAGACGGTTCGTTCGTACGGCTGCAGAACGTGACGCTGGGCTACACGTTCAGGGCTCCGGCGCAGCTCGGTGGGCGTGACGCGCGCGTATACGTGTCCGGCGACAACCTGCTCCTGTCGACCCCGTACTCCGGTTATGACCCCGAAGTGTTCACTGGTGGCGGCGTCGATCGTGGTGTGGACTACCTCATCTACCCGCGGGCCCGCACTATCACGGGCGGCTTCCGCGTCACGTTCTGATCCGCTAACCGCGCGGGCGCCCGCGAG
The DNA here is from genome assembly GCA_031364015.1 of Gemmatimonadaceae bacterium. Lineage (GTDB taxonomy): Bacteria > Gemmatimonadota > Gemmatimonadetes > Gemmatimonadales > Gemmatimonadaceae > Gemmatimonas. The sequence continues at coordinate 789 of JANLVM010000024.1, read as the reverse complement.
GGCGCTCGCGCGAATCGAACCCACGAATCTTCTTCTTCCCCGGGATCAAACATTGTGAATCACATGTCGATTTTCTCATCGCGCTCTCTCCGCCGCTCCTGGCGAAGCGCCGTTGCACTGGCGGGAGTGCTGACCGCCGTTCTGAGCTGCACGAACCTTGACGAGACGCCGCTCGACTCGCTCACGCCTGCCAACGCGTTCAAGAACGACAACGAAATACTGGCTGGCGCGGCGTCGGTCTACGCGCAGTTGCGCGAGACGATGTGGGCGTACTACAACCTCAGCGAGATCTCAACGGACGAGCAGATCGTTCCGACGCGCGGCAGCGACTGGTTCGACAACGGTCGCTGGATCGAGATATACAAGCAAACCTGGACCGCGAACAGCGGCTCGGCGCTCGACGACATGAACGGCCTCTGGAACAACATGTTTGCCGGTGTGGCCAAGGCGAATCTGATGATCGACGTGGTCGAGAAGAGCTCCAGCCCCACCAAGGCCGCCAGCCTCGCCGAGTTGCGCGTGCTGCGCGCGTGGTACTACTACGTCCTCATGGACATGTTCGGTGGCGTCCCGCTCGTCACGACGACCGAGGTCAAGCCGGTCGGACGCGTGACGCGCGACTCGCTCTTCAAGTTCATCGAGGCCGAGCTCAAGTCCGCGCGCGCTTCGCTTCGCGACCGCCCCGCAGCGTATGGCCGTGTGGCGAAGGGAGCGGCCAACGCGATACTCGCGAACATGTACATCAACGCCCGCGTCTTTCAGGGGACGGTCACGTCGGGTGGACTGCAG
>JANLVM010000015.1:0-3808 GCA_031364015.1 Gemmatimonadaceae bacterium | reverse complement strand
ACCGTGCAGCGGAGACTCCCCCATCCGGGCGTGGTCGCACTCTCGGAGTCGGCGCGAAATCGGCTGTTTCTGTAGCGGTCGCCGCCGCAACGTCGACAGCTCTGTCCAATTTGACACATTGAAAAATTCAATGTTTTGTTGACTTCTCATTGATGCACTGACTATTAGCTTACCGACAGAAGGGGAGTAGCACCGCGGGTGCCGACCCGTGCGACCGATTCGTCAAGACTGCGCTCGCGAGTGCGCACGGATCGGCCGGGCTCTGCATCCAATAGGGATGTCAGACTGCGCGAGACCTTCGCATCCACTGCACCTCGTGCGGTGGCGTTGCGAAGCCACTCGCGCTTCGCGCCCCTCTGAGAGGAGTCCCTCATGCCCGTGCACCAGCCACTGTGGCGTCCCTACCTTGCGCGTCGCCATTCCGCAGCGTGCAAGGCGTTCTTCCTCGCCGTCCTCATCGCACCACTTGGCGCCTGCGCGACGATTCGTCAGGATGAGGTTGGCGTGAAGACACGATTCGGACGCGTGTCATCCGGTCCGCTTCAGCCGGGCGCTCAGTTCGTCCTGCCTGGCGTCAATTCCGTGCTGCGCGTGCCCTCGCGCGTGGTGAATCGCGAAGTGCGCCTCGAGTTGCCCACGCGCGAAGGACTCAACGTGTCCGCAGAGGTCTCGATCCTCTATCGTGTGCAGTCTGAGCGCGTCGCCAGTATTCTCGAGAAGAGCGGGCTGCGTTACGAAGACGACGTCATCATCCCTGTGTTCCGCTCGGCCGCCGCCGATGTGTCAGCGCGTTTCCTGGCGAAGGATCTGCATTCCGGCACACGGGCGGGTATTGAGACAGCGATCAGGACGCAGATGATGTCCGTGCTCGAGCCTCGAGGCTTCGAGGTCGAGAATGTGCTGTTGAAGAGCATTCGGCTGCCCACGGACCTCGCCCGCTCCATCGAGGAAAAGTTGGAGGCCGAGCAGCGGTCGGAGCAGATGCGATTCGTGTTGGACCGGGAAAGGCAGGAGGCTGAGCGGCGGACGATCGAGGCGACCGGCATCCGTGACGCGTGGGCGATTATCGCGCAGGGGCTGACCCCGTCTATTATCTCATACCAATCGATTGAGGCGTTTCGTGAACTCGCACGCAGTCCGAACGCCAAGGTCATCATCACCGACGGCAAGACGCCGATGCTGCTCTCCGCCGATGGTGCAGTGGATGGGGCCAGCGCTCGACCGGGCGCCTCGGGCGGTGGGTCGACGCTCAGTGCTCCGCCGATGCCATTGCCCGGTCCGCGTCGAGTCGAGCGCCCGGCATCGACCACGCTGCCGCGTGTCCCGTGATCACACGCGCCACGGCAGGGCGTGAACCGCACGCTCTGGCCGTGACCCGTTCCCAATGCTGACGGAGATCCTCGTATGTGGACACGTTTCGGCACAACGCTGACTCTTGGATTGGCGGCGGTGTTCTTCGCACGTCCGATCAGCGCACAGTGGTCCGTAGCTCCTACGGTAGCGTTGGGTATATCCTTGCCGACCGGCGCGCTCGGCGACGCCGTCTCGGAAGGAATCGCATTCAAGGCTGGACTCTGGATGCGAGCCCCCCGGCTTCCCGTCGGCTTCACTGCCGAAGCGATGCACATGCAGTTCGGCGACGCCGTCAAAACCGCATCGCGTGCGCGTATTCGTCTGAGCGCCGTCACGACGAATATCACGACCCGCCGCCACGAGCGACGCCTCGACCTCTACGCCGTGGCCGGCGGTGGCTGGTATTGGATGCACGGGGCACGCGAGCCGTTTGCCGCACGGCACGCGCCGGGCATCAACATTGGGGTGGGGGAGATCGTGGCGCTCGGAGCCGCCGACTATTTCGTGGAGCTCCGCGTGCACGCGATTCGCACCCCATCGCGCACGGATGCGCAGTGGATGACGTTCATGCCGCTGCTGATCGGGGTGCGTTTCTGATGATCATCGATGCCCGCGGTTCGGCACTGCTGAAGCGACACAAGCAGTCGTTACGAATCGAGCGTGTGAGCGTGTCATTTGCGAAGGGCAAGAAGGCACTCGATGACGTGTCGCTTATCGTGCCATGCGGTCTGTGCGGCATACTCGGTCGCACCGGTGCGGGGAAGACCACGCTGCTCCGGATCCTCGCGGCGGAGCAACCCACTGGTCGCGGTCGCATCGTCTTTCGTGACATCGATCCAAGGCGCCAGCCGGAAGCGTGGCGAGCGTTGGTGGGCTACTTGCCGCACAACTTCGCTTTGCATCCGGCCGTCCCCGTGTGCGTGGCCGTTGAGCATTTCACACTCCTGCGTGGGTTCACCTCGGCGCGTGAGCGACGTGATCACATCGATGTGGTTCTGGACGAGATGGAGCTCACATCGGTACGCGGTCACCACGTCGGCGATCTTTCGCCTGCCCAGTCTCGTCGCCTGGCTCTCGCCGCTACCCTGGTCGGACGACCGCCGCTGGTGCTGCTCGACGAACCGACTGTCGGCCTCGCTCCCGCCGAGCGTGTTGCGTTCCTGGAACTCGTGGCACGAGTCGCATCGACCACCGTCGTGCTGTTCACGACGTCTGACCCGGCAGATATCGGCGACTGGTGCACACAATTCGTTGCGTTGCACCGGGGCCGGCTCCTGCTTGACGGCGCGCCTGATCGCCTGCGTGACGCGGTGCGAGGGTACGTTTGGCGCGCGTCGATTCCCAGAGAACAGCTGGCCGCGATGCAGTCCTTGCATTCCGTCGTGGGCATTGAGTCGACGGGTGACGTCGCGACGGTACGGGTGATCTGCGCGCACCCACCGGGCGGCGGTTTCGCCCCGGTCGCGCCCAGTCTCTCCGACGTCTACCACCTGTGCGTCCAGCACCGAGCGGTCAGCGTGGCGCCTCGTGCCAATCACCAACGGGTGTGAGGTGCCTGCTGTTCGCGTGTTCTGGCGCCAGATGCCGCACACTCCGATCCACCCTCTTCCCAAAATCCTCGTCATGCGTCCTTTCTGCTTGTCTTCGCGCCGCCGCCTGCCCAGTACGGTGCTCTCCGCACTGTGTATCGTGTTAGGTGTTGCGCTCCCGGCCTCGCCCTTGCTCTCGCAACCCAAGAGCATCGCGTCGCGAACCGCCACGCGTATTGCGATCTGGGACTCTCGAATCGTTCTCGATTCGATGCCTGAGCGCCTCGCGGTGGAGTCGGCGTTCGCTGAGGAGCAGTCCAGAGCCCGCGCGATGGTCAGAGCGGCATCGGACTCCCTGCGGCTCGCGCTCGACGAGCTCGTGCGATTTGAGGCGCAACTCCTGCCGCGCGAGCGCGAGGCTGCGAAACTGAATCTCCGCGCGCGCGAGCTCCTGGTCGAGCAGATGGTCGAGAACCTGGACGCCGTGATTCAGCAGCGGCATGGGGAACTGCGCCAACCACTATTCTCGCGCATCCGTGTTGCGGTGCGCACGGTGCGCGTCCGTGAGGGCTACCACCTCGCGATCGATCGCGCCACCGATGGATTGGAGATGGATGTGGACGCCACGATCGACATCACGCCGGCGATTCTGGCTGAACTGCGGCGCGGAGGGTGGCGTACGTCGCAGCGATAGATCTCAACGATTGCGATGCGGCATGAGTTACCGTATGGGCGGCGGTCCGGCGCATACCTTCTTCGCTACGCCCGTCCCACCATCCGTCCTGCATTCGAGGAGCGACTCGCATGGCTCGCAGATTCTTCCTGGCGTTCGCAGCCGCAATACCGGCAGCGTTCTCCACGGCCCTGGCGCAAGCCAACAACCCTGGCAACCCGGCGGCGGGCCCGCGCGTGGACTACGCGCTGAC